>SCSO01000044.1 GCA_004297865.1 Legionella sp. | reverse complement strand
GGAAAATGGTGTCTTAAAGAAAGGCAGTTTATCGATACTCCTATTGCCAGCATCACATATACAAATAAAAAAAATATATTCCCAACCTCTTCGGCAGATATGCAAGGCTCTGTTGTGGTTCTTCCGGGTTTATATGATAGCCATATACATGGAGCGGGTGGTCATGATTTTTCAGAAGGAACCACAACTGCTTATATTCAGATCACTGAAACCCTTGGTAAAAACGGAGTGGCTTATTGCGCAGCCACTTTTGTGTCTATGGAATGGAAAAGATTAATCTCTGCCTTAGAAACTCTTGATGATTTTCTTATAGCACCTCAAGTTGCCGGTGCGGCAAAAATTGTTGCCGTCCATTTAGAAGGGCCCTTTATTGCCAAAAGTTGTAAAGGTGCTCACGATGAACAGGTTTTGCAAAATGAAATCAGTCTGTCTCGTTTTCTTGAACTCGTTGCCGCAGCGCCTGGAGTTAGAAATTGGAAAATTACTTTAGCGCCAGATCTACCAGGCGCTTTAGAATTCATAGAGCAAACTCGCAATTTACAAGTGAAAGAAGTGCCCATTGCAGTGCATGTATTTATTGGGCATAGCAATGCCAATTATGCAACGGTACAGCAGGCTGTTGATCGGGGCATTGCAGGTTTTACTCATTTAGGTAATGCGAATGGTGAAACCGTACACCGTAAAAAGGATTGTCGTTCTTTTTTAAAAGCAGAGAGTGACGTAGTGCGTTTTGCTTTGGATCATTCGATACCAGCTGAAGTGATTGCCGATGGTCTGCATTTATCGAATGAGTTCGTAGCTTTTGTGCAAAGTCATACTCCTGTCATGCTAGTATCAGATGCATTAAGCCCTACTATGATGCCTGATGGAGAATATGAACTTGCCAGTCTTAAAGTACTAAAACAAGAAAAGCGTATTGTTTTAAAAGATCAGCAAGAGAAATTAGCCGGTGGTTCAAGTTTATTACCGGATTTGCTGGTCAATTTTAATAAAATAGTAGCGCAGTCTTGTAAGAGTAACGAAGAACGTTTAAATGCTTTATATCAAGCGGTTATTGTAAATCCACGGCAAAGTAGTTTACGCAATGCAGAATTGGATGATGAAAATAATTTTGTCATTTTAGATAAAAGTACTGGTGAACTTTTATTTAGTTGTTGTCATGGTATAGTCATTCAGCATAGAGCATTGACTGTGCCTGAAAAAAAGATCGGATTTCTTGCTCAATCAGGAGCGGAGAATGCGATTGAATCCGAAAATTCACTTTGTATGAAAGTGGGGTAATGTAGTCAATACAGGCTACATCTACACCTCGTCGCCGAAAAAATTCATCACCTTGCTAGAATATTCTAATCAGTTTATCGTAATACCCTCACTTATTTTCAAAGGATTGAAATGCGTAGAAGAAAATCAGCACCAACCCTCACTGCAGTTCCTGCTCCTAAACAAATTAGAGAAATAAGTTTAAAGGAATTAAACAGTTTCTTAGTACTTCATCATTTTTCAGAAGTGACTGAAGCGGATGACTCCAGCTTATATGAATGGGATTACCCCAGGGCTAGCGCACCTGATTTAGCTATTCAAATCGCTGCATCTGAAAAAAATTGGGAAGTGGTTTTATGTATAGCAAAACAATATCAGCCTAATGGATTTAGCAGGGCAGGTAATACTTTTAATGCACGTATAGAATGGCAAATGGGTCTTACCTTACTGCGTGCCGTTAAAGAGAATCAACCGCAAGTGATCACTGAACTTCTAAAAATGCCGCAAGCTATTAAAGATAATGTTTATACTGAATTAAAGATTGAAGGAAAGCAGGGATATGGCGCGTTGCATTATGCTGTTGCTAACGGCGATTTGGGTGTGGTAGAGCAACTCATGGATCATGGATTTAGTATTCATAAGAGATTTGCAGTCAATGATGTCTTGTATCCGTCACCCCTAGTACTTTGCTTAGCTCAAAAAAACATGGACATGGCGCAATTATTAATTAACAAAAGCTCCAATTTATTACCGCTACTTTCAAACAAGCAATTTAAGTTTGATGAGCGTATTAATAAAATGGACGAGTTTATTAATACAATTATTGACACAGCGCTATCGAACTTCAACTCGAATAATAAGACACGATGTGTGTTAGAAAAGTCGAAACGTTTACCTATTAAAAATATGCTTCTAAAGCAATTATTAAGTAATCATAACTATATTGAGCGTTTCATCTTTAATGGTGAAAAGGAAAATATTCTAGATCAAAAAGAAATGATCAATGGTATAGCCCATGATCTTGAAAGGGCATTTGGTTTAGAGTCTGATTCTTGTTTCTGTTTATTCCATAAAAAGAAACTTACCGTTGATAAAAAATACCTGACTCCAGAGAATTTGATTAATCTTCTTCTGCAAGGATTCATAGAATGTGAGCTTGAGGAAGTGGCACTTAAATAGAATGTTCGGGAATGACAAGGATAACAATAGGGCATGATTCTACAGGCACCTTCAACAATAAAATTCCTTGTCATAATTTGCAGAAATAATCCAAAAACTACCCAGTTGACTTACCAATATTTTATCAACATAATGAATTAGGCATTAATTCGTACACTTCTGTAGGATGGGTTTTAAAATGGACTTTATTAAAATAGTAACTAAGCTTCTTCATTCAGATCAAATTAGTGAAAAACGTAAACAAAGGCGTATTGAAAGATTTGCTGAAGTTCTTACTTCACGAAATTCTCATCCAGTTGCTCCCGGAAATCTCATTGCTAAGGAACCTGATTTACAATTATTAAAGAATTTTTTTATACTCATTAAAAAATATTTACCACAAGAATTAGGTCCTGTGTTGACGGTTACCTCAGAAAATAATTGGACTATGGGACATGAAGTTGCCCGGCACAAGAATGAGCAGGGTTTAAACTTTTTTTTAGATCACGTACATACGGAACTTCCAGCAGAATTTAAAAATATTTTACGCGCCAAAACAGTCAATGGTTGGAATATGGGCCATTTGATTGCACGGTTCCAAAAAGGGCCTGAACTAAAAGCTTTTTTCAAGTCAGTGCTTGCTTATTGTCCGGAATTATTGCCTGAGCTGATAGATGCAAGATTGGATGACGGTCGACAAATCGCTCATTTGATTGCGCAATTTCAAGATCCTGACGTCGTGGATTATTTTTTAAATATGCTGGGCGAATACGATAAACAATATAACACTAATTTACGCGTTAATGTTCTTGCCCCAAGCTTACGAAGTGATTGGCATATCGGATTTTTTATTGCTGAACGAAAAGATCATCGTGAGTCGGTAATCAACTATTTAAACCAGTTGCAACAATTTGCTCCTAAAGAGCTATCAAGAATTTTAGAGGCGACTACTACTGAGGGCTGGCATTTAGGGCA
>SCSO01000465.1 GCA_004297865.1 Legionella sp. | reverse complement strand
CATTTACCCTTTGTTTCTCTTATTGCTACTTTTGGCGTTTTTGCTTTAAGTTTCATTATGCGACCTATTGGGGGCGCTATCATGGGACATTATGCCGATTATGCTGGTCGGCGTAAGGTGTTGATTTTGTCTATGACTATTATGACGCTTGCGACTACGGCGATCGCTTTTTTACCGGGCTTCAACACGTTGGGCATTGCCTCCCCCATTCTTTTTACTTTATTACGTTTGATGCAAGGCATGGCCGTTGGTGGCGAATTACCTGGCTCTACAGCTTTTCTCATTGAACATACCTTTACTAAATATCGTGGCTTTGCCGGTAGTTTAGTTTTATGCACTGGATTCCTGGGTATTTTTCTGGGCTCTTTAACTGCAGCCATTCTCAGTGCCTCGTTTAGTTATGAATATTTATTAGATTGGGGTTGGCGTTTTGCTTATGGTATTGGCGGTGTTCTAGGTATTGTTGGCATTTATTTAAGGATGAAAAGTAAGGAGACCAGTGCTTTTTTAAAAGCCTCGGTGAGCGGTGAATTACCCGCAAAATTAGTGTTTACTAAATACAGATGGGAATTGTTTTTATCGGTTATTTTTACCAGCATTTTGGCTTTGGGTAATTATGTGCTTATTGCTTATGTCACTACTTTTTTAGTGAAAGATCAGGGCTTCAGTTTATCCGATGCCTTAATGATTAATTTACTCGCTTTATTTTTACTGACTGCACTTATACCCCTATTTGGTTATTGTTCGGATCTCTATGGACGCAAGAGTATGTTGTTTTTGGGGCTAGCAGGAATGTTTCTTTTTATTTTCCCATGCTTCTTTCTCTTTCTGAGTGGTAATTGGTGGTATTGTCTTTGGGGTGAGTTGCTTTTGAGTGTCGTATTAGCTCCAATTAACGCTACAGTGCCGACAGTGATTGCGGAATTGTTTCCGACGACTGTGCGTGCTAGTGGTATTTCTATAGGTTATAACTTAGGTCAAGCATTTTTCGGGGGCACTCTGCCTTTAGTGGCCCTGACCTTGATTGAAATTACCGGTAATTTACTCGCTCCGGCATGGTATGTGTTTTTGTTTAATGTGGTGGTGCTTATTACTTGGCTTTTTCTTAAGGAAACTTATAAGTTAGTGTTGGAGTAGAGGGGATTATTGAAAACTCCCTTGGCCCCGTGAGGGGAGAAGGGAGATTGTATTGTTGGTTCATGACCCAACATTTTACTTTCTTAAAAATGCTTACGCAAAATCGCTAATTCATTACGCATTCGCTCCATTTCATCCATCAGCTCAAGAGCTAAAGCCACGCCGGGAAGATTGACTTCTAAATCACGATGTAAACGAAAAGCAGTTTCTAAACGCATCAAACTTTTTTGATCCAAGACCATTTGTTCAGCAGTAATGTTTTGCTCAGGGAATAAACCAATTTCAATAATTTCTATCAATAACTCTTTGGGAATATGATAACGATGGCATACTTCAGTGAAAGTATAAGTGGTCGTTTCTTCAATCAACACGCCAGTTAATAAGTTCTCTTGATTCATGCTTAGACTCCCATCTTCTCACGTGGATTAAAAGGCATTTCCTTAGCCATTTGTTGATACAGATTTTTTGCAGCATCAGTGGTGGCGGGGGGCGTAATGATTTTTAAAAGGACATACTGATTACCTGGTGTTGTTCCTGGTAGGCCACGATTTTTAATGCGTAATTTTTGTCCGCCTTGCGAGCCTGCAGGGATTTTAAGATCAATCTTTCCTGAAAGAGTAGGGACCACTAAGGTTGTTCCTAAAGCAGCTTCCCAAGGGGTAATTGGGAGGGTGAGGTAAATGTCATTGTCTGCCACATCATAGAGTGGATGTTTATCAACAGTAATTGTTAATAAAATATCTCCACGTGGACCACCATGAATCCCAGGAGCGCCTTGACCGGCTAAACGAATTTGTTGGCCGGATTTAATGCCTGCAGGGATTTTGACTTTTAAAGTTTGCATACTCACTTCATTCCCTTTTTCTACAG
>SCSO01000464.1 GCA_004297865.1 Legionella sp. | reverse complement strand
GCTCTTCCGATCTTCTCCCGGTTTATTCTCGGCCCTCAGACAGTTTGATGCCGGCGAAGCACTGCAATCTTCTATCACCAAGCTCAAGGCTGAACTGCTAGCGATCCTCAATTCAACTAATGAACAATTAAAAGATTCTAATAAAACCACAAGAATATCCGCATTGATTAAAGTATTATCTGAGTTGAAAGTGGATGAAAAGACCCAATTGAATGACGTTAGTAATTTATTCGACCAATGGAAAAAAACGGTTCTTGCCAATAAAACGAATGAAGAGACTTTCCAATCTCGTAGCATGCCTGGACTTTTTTGCAGCCCACTACAAAATGCTCCATTTATTAAAGCGTGTCAGACGGCCATAGATACTGCGTTAAAAGAATTAGAACCTACCACTAGCGAACATTATCAATACACTCCACAATAGCAAAAGCGTAACAATGACGAACCTTATATTGTTGCATTAACCTGGGGTGATAACCTATCTGTTGTTACTTCTTTGTCCGAGGCAAAGAACCCCAACTTATTCCCCAATCCAACAAAGACTAAACGTGCTTTCTGATATTGAATGCACATTTCTCGTTGCAATGATGTTGGAAGCATACCTACCGTACCGTATATCTTCACATTCCCGCTAGGTTTTTTATCCGCAGGATACGCTCTCACTGCAGTAATCGCATTTTTAAGATCATTGATAAATTGATCTTCAAATCCATCAATTAAAGTATGTACATGGGTCAAACACAAATGAAATCCCTTAGGGTTTTGTAGTAAATTAAGTTTCCATCCCCGCTTATCCAATTCATCGGCAATTAAATGAGGATTTAAACTTTTGCTGCACAAACCTAGGACTGTCGATTTAGGGTCACCGAAGACTCTGATTTCGTCGGGGCTAATATTACTATTGGCATTAACTAAATTGACAACTCTCTGTTGCAAACGGGCGCGTAATGCAACAACATTCTCGGCAATTTCTTTATATTTTTGTCTGCCGTAATACGCCATGGTTGCATATACTTCCGCAACGCGAGCACCACTGGTAGAGCCATCGAGAATACCGGAAGTTGCATATAAACCACCAGACCAATTTAAAGCGGCGTATACAGATATAGCAGGCGAATCTTTACTGTATAAACAGACAGAAGTTCCCTTGGGACAACAACCGTATTTATGTAAATCCGCCGAAATAGAAGTGACCCCGGGTACTCTAAAATCTAAAGGCTCTTTTGCAGTATCTAAAAAAACCGTAGTAAAACCACCTAAACAGGCGTCAACATGAAAAGGAATCTTATGTTTTTGTGCTAATTGACCTAATTCTTGGATAGGATCATGAATACCATTCATAAATGACGGCGCAGAACCCACCATCACAGCGGTATTAGAGGAGAGATATTTACTCATTTCAGCCGCAGTCACAGCTCCAGTTTTTGGATCTACTGGTACTGTTATTAGCGTCGCACCGGTTAATTCTGCTGCTTTTTTAAAGGCAGCATGTGCAGTTTCAGGAACTACTATTTCCGGATAGTGTATGCCACGAGCGCGAGCATGAGTCACATAAGAAGCCATTGCTTCAATAATACTGCCTGTTCCACCATGAGTTAAAAGACCATATCCCTCTGCTGAACCATGAAATAAGTCTTGGCACCAACGAATGATTTCGGCTTGCATGGCATTAATGCGTGGCCATTTATCATGCATTGGATTACTCAAGGCAGTAGCATCATACACTTCTTTCAGTAATTCCCTATGTTCTTTGGGGTAAACCGCATACAAAGCACCTGAATCTTGCCCATCTCCATTCTGCACAATAAATTGACGAGCTTTATCACTCGACTTTACCGATTTGAAATCAAAAGTACAGTCTTCTGGTTTAATACCCAATTGGTGTAAAATCTCAATTGGTGAAACGCCCTGCTCTGGCATTTTTTCTTGTAGAGACATTTTAGCGCGTTGCACTTCTAACTTATCTCTAATGGATTGCAATTCTTTTTCAAACTCTCCAGCTATTTTATTCTGCACTGCTGGTACATGCTTCGCTAAATGATAAGCCGCATCAAGCATGCGTTGTTGTAGTGTAGCACTATGACGCGACCTATAGCTTCTGCTTATCCAGGGATTGTAAAATTGATTGTATAAAAAATAAAGACTAGCAGTACCAAGCACAATTAAAGAGGCAGGAGTATCTTTATTATACTGATCAAAAGCATCTACAGAGGTACTAAGTAATTCGGAAATCATAGCCCACATCATAACTCCCTTCAAAAACAACGCAGATTTAGGTTTTTAACTTGAAACTTTAGCAATACATTTTGCAATAAAAGTTTGATTAAAATCGAGGTTTCTTATACTTATAGTTCCTTGGTCTTTAGTAACTTTTCGGAAACCAAAATTCACTAATTTGTTATTTTTAATGGGGCAGGTTACTTCTAATTTTGTTTGGGTGGTGCAATCCTCTACCCAAATTTCCGTATTTCTATTACTAACTTTTAATTTCAAATGACTCTCTTCATCGACAGCTTTTAAATGACAATATAAATTGTAAGTTACGTCTGGATAGAGGGCGATTTTAGCAAGATCGATCGTGGTTTCATAACCTGGATAGATTTGATAGACCCCTAAGTCAATGTCACTTCCATAAGCACCAGCAACCGATGATGCCAAAACCCCAAAACCAAGAAAGGTATTTATTAGAAAGGTTTTCATATTAACTCCCTGTCAATTAAAGCTTGCTAAGATACTTGCGATATTCAATTAGGTCAAGTTACACCTTGAAAAATATCGACATATCATTGTGGTATTGCAATTAAGCCCCAGCGCTTTGTTTTTTATACTTATCGCGCTTGGATGAATTATCAGATGTTTGGGAATATCAGGCTGATATGACTGGATTTGTGAAAAAAATACTCTCGCCTTGATGAAAGTGTCTTCGGTAACCAGTAGATTGCTACGCGAGTGTATTGGCCCTGCATTTTGTAAGGAAATGAAATTTATCATTTTCAAAATACTCGTAGGTACATTCTGCTAGAAGTTAATTAGCCACTTTTCGTAATGAAGCATTAAAGTCAAAAGGCAATATCTGACACTGATGCGACTTGGGTTCATCCCAATGAATACCAAGTTCCACTAACAATCTAACTGCCAATTTTTGATGTTGAGGGTAGATACTCATATAAAGTGAGAAATATTCAACGGTTTTTTGGACAAGATTTTGCCTATATTGTGTAAGCGAATTGGGGTCTTCAAACGAAATAGTCGGGTTATCTATGCTTAATAGAATATGTTTAATTTCTCTTGCTAACTTTTTAATTAATATAGTTACACTAACATTCGTGTCACATAAATTGGAGCCTTTTGCTTTTGATACATCCCGAATTCGTGAATCTAAAGGGGTGACGTAGAAACTCCAAAATCTATCGTATATGAGTTCATAAACCGAATGTTTAAATTTCATAATTAGAGCCCTTATTATAAATTATAATTGGATTATATAGGTCTATTATTAAGGGAATATTATATGTTGTTATAATTGCCTAACCCATTAAACATATCGTCATTGTCTGGGTAATAAGTGTAAATTAATTATCCAAAAAAGGGCCGTAATCGTTTTGCGGCAGCACGTTGTTCTAATTGTTCAGATTTTACTGAGTTATCAACCTGATTAGATGGATTATTGGGATATGGGTTATAGGTACTAGGCATTAAGTGAAGTACTTTTTCCGTTTCTTTTAGCAGGGTTTGAAGTTGATAGTCAAGCAAAGGGGTTTTATTGACTTGGATATAGAGCTGCTTTCCCTGTTCAAGACCATTCATTAGGGCTTGGTGAAAATGTGAAATAGGCCCCCTTAAGGCAGCAATATAATCAAAAACAGGCTCGCCAACTTGTTGTTTTATAAGCTGTTCTATTTCTGCATCAAGCTTGTGTAACACTTCTAAAAATTGATTTTGTTTATCCAGTAGTCTGGAGAATTCTTTTGTTATGACGTGCTGCTTTTGCAGGGCTCTGTCCCGTAATGCAAAAGAGGTATGGGTATTTTTATATCGCGCAACAATTTTTGACAGCGAACCAGCTAATATGGCTAAAACATTTAAGATCTGTTTTAAATCTTCATTTCCTATTGCAGCGGCTAATCGATCCATATTCATTTTAGCAGACTGCTGCGGTTGAATTCCTAGATAAAACAATAAATTATGATCCATACTTAATAGAATGCCCAAAGCATTTTCACAGCTTAAACGATATTGCAGCGTTAATTGAATTTTGAGAGCTTTATCTTCATCAGTGGAACCGTCATCTTCGGTATCAGTTGTTAATTTCAGAAGTTTACTTAATAGAGATTGAATCTCATTAAGGGATAACTTAGCCTCATTTATTAAAAGATCAATAATGTTCGATATACTATTCATGAAACTCTAGATTTTATAATGTAGTGGTGACCAAATAGATTGGGCCTGTTTTTTTCTCAAAGTTACTTATATTCTCCAATGTTGTAGACGCAATATTCTGTATGGCCTCGCGCGTGAAAAAACCCTGATGACCCGTAATAAGTACGTTTGGAAAAGTTTGTAATCTGCAAAATACATCATCATCAATAATATCAGAGGAATGATCTTCAAAAAACAAGGGCCCCTCTTCTTCATATACATCAATTCCAAGATAACCTAATTTTTTACTTTTTAGGGCAACTATAACTGCTTTGGTATCAAGGAGTTTTCCTCGACCAGTGTTAATCAGCATCGCCCCTTGTTTCATTCTTTCTAGGGCTTGGGAATCGATTATATGGGAAGTATTGTCGTTTAATGGACAATGTAGACTCACTATATCTGAGTTTTCCAATAAGGAGTCTAAACTTGTGTATTTTACCCCAAGTTTGATACAACATTCATTAGGTTGTGGGTCGAAAGCAAGAATTTTACAACCAAACCCAATAAGAATATTTGCTAGTGCTGTGCCTATTTGTCCCGTACCAATAATTCCTACTGTTTTTTGATATAAGTTAAATCCCATTAATCCATTAAGCGAAAAATTCCCCTCTCTCACTCTATTATAGGCCTGGTGAACTTTTCTATTGAGACATAAAATTAATGCCACTGTATATTCTGCAATCGCTTGTGGTGAATAGGAGGGCACCCTACAAACACTTATCCCTCTCTGCTGTGCATATGCATAATCAACATGGTTATATCCTGCAGATCGCAAAGATATTAGCTTAACGCCACGTTCACAAAGGCCATCAATGACTTTGATATTAATAGAATCATTCACAAAACAGCATACTACATCTGTTGGAGCTAATGCGCCTATGCTTTGTGAATTAAGATGGAAATCATGATAATTAATTTCATGATGATGTAGTTGGTTTATTTGATCAAAAATGGTTTGTTCATATTTTTGAGTGCTAAAAAAAGAAATTTTCATATATATCTAGTAATATCTGTATTTAGTCTCCATCTTAATTCATAAGACTAACTAAAATCCAATAAGTTTTTTCAGTAGCAAAATGTTAAAATCGCTAAATTGTTCCGATTTTATAGGTTAAGATTAACTTTTATAAAGGACTTAAAATGAAAAATAGACTATTTATTCTACTGATTGCATTTACTACGCCTCTAATAGCCAGCGATTTAGGTAAAGGGACTTACGAGATAACATGCAAAACTTGTCATGCTCCTTCAATGGCTAAAGGGATGCACGCTCCTGCTGCTTTTGATAAAGAAGCCTGGAGTATCAGACTTAAGAATGCTGCAATTGAATCGAAAAACCACCCCGAACAATTTAAAACACCAATGGATTATTTACTCTATAAAGCTAGTATTGGAAAAGGGTTAATGCCTCATGGTGGCTTATGTAAAGAAGCTGATGTACCAAATAAAAATTGTTCCGATAAAGCGATAAAAGAAGCTATTGATTATATGGCAAACACCCCGGAAGCTAATTAAAAGCTCAGCCCCATTGGCTCGATGCCGGTTGCCAGCAACCGGCTGGAATCAAACACGAAGGGCCTACCCTTAGTTTACATATCCTTGAAAGACTTCATTTTAGACCAGTCAGGATAAGTGATTTCCCATAATCGATACAGTTTATCCTTTTTATACTGTGCAATAAGGATAACCTCTATTGGCTTTGCACTATCATTATCTTTCTGAGTTGTTATGAAAACACGTGCCGCAACTTTATTACCTTGTTCTACAAAAGATTGTTCATCAAAGCGGATTGAGTATTTTATATTGGTTTGATAAATTTTTTTATGGGAAGAATAAAATTGCAGATAATCCATCTGCTTTCCGTTAGTGAACAGTAGGAATTCTTTATCATAATAATCAGAAATTAAATTCGCGTTCTTTTTAACCACCACTTCATTAAACATTGATTTTAAATTGTCTGAAAGTGAGTTGGTCTTAGAGTATGTAATAATTGGCAACAAAAGTAGGATCGTTAGCAATATAGCCTTTTTTATTGATTCCATAGATGCACTCCATTGATTCTTCTAATTGAAATTAGCCATTCCTAAATGATTGTAACTTACATTTTTTCAGGAATCTCTAAACCCAAAATAGCAAAGATTAAAATCATTTGCTTTAAGGTTAGAGCAGACATTGCTAAGCGTGAATTACGAACTGCTATATTCTCTTCTGTTAAAACATTACACGCAGCATAAAAACGGTTATAAGCTGAGGCAAGTTCAAAGGCAAAATCACACAAGTGATGAGGCTCAAATTTATTATAGGCAGTCATTATTGCTTTGGGTAATTTGGTAAATGTCAATTGAAGATCTTCTTCTAATGAATTTACAGCAGGTAAAATTTTGAGATTATTTTGATCTAAGTTATTGGCTTTTTGAAGCATCGATTTAATGCGAACTGCTGAATATAAAAGATAAGGTCCTGTTTTACCTTCAAATTGTGAGGCAACATTTAAATCAAATATATAATCAGAGATTCGGGGATTTGATAAATCCGCAATTTTTAATGTAGATAAGGCAATTTTGTTAACTATGTCTTTTTTTAAATTCACGTCCATATCATTATCATTAAAACGAGAATCGGCGTTAACTTTGGCTTCCTTAATTAAATCCTTCAGGCTCATAGTTCCGCCACCTCTAGTCTTGAATGGTTTACCGTCCGAACCATTTACTGTGCCAAAGCCCACATGCTCTAAAATAACGGAATCAGCTAGTCGACATTTTTTTGCAGCTTGAAACACTTGTTTGAAATGAAGAGATTGGCGTTTATCTACTACATATAAAATTAAATCTGGATTAATTGCATTTACTCTTTCAACAATGGTAGCTAAATCAGTTGTGCCATACATAAAAGCACCATCAGATTTTTTTAATATTAAAGGAGGCATATTTTCCTCTAATTCAATTATTATTGCTCCATTGCTTTCTCTGGCGATTTTATCATCTATCAGAGTTGCAATTAACTTCTCTGCCAGATCGTGAACAGTGCTTTCACCATTCCATAAATCAAATGTTACGCCTAGCTCATTGAAGTCCTTTTTTAATGACGCGATTGAAATATTGGAAAAATGAGTCCATAAAGCCACTAAACCTCTTTTCTTCTTTTGGAGTTCTAAGGTGGATGTTCTGGCTTTTTGCATTTCTACTTCATCGACTTTACACAAAGCTGCGGCTTCCGGATAGAGCGCTGATAGTTCATCCACCGTTACAGGTGATGAATCGGGATAATCATTTTCAAAGGATTCATTAAAATAATCTGCTTCAGGCATCTTTTTTTTCATAGCTTCAATCAACATACCCATTTGTGTGCCCCAGTCGCCCAAATGAATATCACTTATTACTTCATCACCACAAAATCGATATAAACGCTGTAAACAATCCCCAATGACAGTAGATCTGATATGTCCCACATGCATTGGCTTAGCAATGTTAGGACCACCAAAATCAATAACCACTCTCTTTTTATTAACAACAATTGGGCAACCAGAACGATGATCTAATACTAGTTGATTGCACCACTCTGCTAAATAATCTGATGAAATTGAAAAATTTATAAATCCTGGTTGAGCAATATTAACATTAGTGAGCCAAGAATTTTTAGAAATAAGGTCAACTATATGATTGGCTATCTCTAAAGGATTTTTTCCTATTTCCTTTGCTAATGACATAGCAGCATTGCATTGAAAATGTCCTAATTCCGGACGTGAGGATAATACAACTTTTGCATACTGGGTGTTATAGCCTAGTATTTCAAATGCATCCTGGAAAATCCTATTAATTCTATCTTCAAACAACTCACTCATATTTCTCTCTTTATTTTACAAATATCACGTAAGACTAAAAACCCAGTGATAATTTTTGAGACATTACAGGGGGTAATAGGGAAACAACCAAACCGACTAGCTCATCACCCTATGTTCATTGATGCAGCTGATACGGTACTTCCAGCATAAATGATATCTAGTAAAGACGAAAATTGAAATGCTGTATTGTGGGATCAGAGAAGAAACCTTGATGACTTGAAACATAGGGTTCATATTGTTTAGGGCACTGCGGTTTTCCAAAATTATCATTCTGGACCTGCAAAAAATTAGCAATTCGTGTGTAGAAAGCTCTTTCTAGATCCCTTGAACGGACCATCTAAAATACTTGTCGCAAATTCTCTAATTTAATATCACTAGAAGAGCTTATTCTTCGTATACTTAATAAATCATCTTCAAAAGTCATAATTATTTGATTTAATCTTCCCTTAAAAGTTGATTTTCCATGCTCTTTGGAAAGTTTCTTATTGTTTGCATTAATTTCACGGACTCGATCTATGGTTTCGGACAAAAGATCTAAACGATTACTTTTAGTATTTTGTAATTGCTGATGCAATTCATTGACCAAGGTTTTCATGGTTTTTGCAAGTTTTTCTCTCTCACCGGTTAAATTTGAACCGGTTAACCAGTCTTTAACATGATATATAAAATTCCAAAAAGTATTGTCTTGATAAAGCTCTAAATCATGATTAATTTTTAATGCAGCTTCATCAAGGATACTATCTATGTTCTTAATCAATTCAGTGGCGGAAATGACATAGTAATTTACATTCGTAACCTGAATCATTTTTGATTTACTAACTCTCATCCGATTAGCTGGATTTGTGAAGGTCAAAATCTCCGTCTCTGACACATCAATTCCTTTTTGAGAAAAATACTGCAATGTGCGATAAATGGAGAGTAAAGTAGGTCTATAATGCCCGCTACCAGTACTCATCATAAGAAGCTTCCCATCCTTGATATGAAGTTCTCCTGCACTCACTAAGGGACTTCCTGCATTCATGGAAGAATGCGCAAAATAATCGTTATTAATTCGTTTATGTCTGAAATGGTTAAAAACAGACAACTCACCATTGGCATTTAGGGTGAAGGAAGCATAACCATTTGGATGAGAAGTCATAGACTCCGTATTAAATAATTTTCCATTTTGATAAAATTGACCACGAAAGATATGAACTCGAAACTTTGCTCTTGACGGTGCAAAGAGCATAGGTACCTTATTTTCGGGATCACTCGATTTATAATTATTACTAACATCCAGTATTTCCCCTGCATCAAATAATGCTTGAAGTCTATAATCTTCTGATTCCTTTGATTTTTTTGTTACAGCAGGACGCATTTCCCCTGGAGTGAGCTCTAAGTATGAAGGACTAAGTGTAGGTATGTATTCGGGATTTTCGTCCTTATGCTTTGCCCGATCTGCCATTAATTTGATTAATTGCTCATTAACATCATTTAAATTTTCAATATTAAATACATACATTAGAAAATTTAAAGCGGTTCTTTTATCTTTACTTACCTGAGAATCTCTGTAGATACCCCATGCCCTATCAATTTTTTCAGCTAAGGTTTCATTAGTGTTTTGAAGGTATAATTCATCAAAAAGACTCATATAAAGTACAGATCCATAACAATAATTGTTTATTAATTATACTACAATATTCTTAAGAGAATATTACGTTTTAAGGGCTCTAAACCCCTTTTATAGGGTTACCTATTAGACTCGTTAGGCTGATACCCTCTAGATTGTGGGCGTAAGGCAAGATCTGACCCTAATCACTTTCGTACATAATTTTCTATTGCAGAGGATTTTCTGTTAGTGCCCTTGACAAATTATTGTTCAATAAGTTAGCATGTTTTATTAATTTTAATTTATACGATTTAAAAATGAATTTAAGCCTACAGCAAACAAATGATCTTTCATTTCAAAACCACGATAAGGTTACTGTTGGCTCGCTATCAATTTCATTTATCCAATTCTCATTCTTCGTGGTGGTGGTCGTTACACTCTTTTTTGCTCTGAGTCGGCCCACCATTTAATCCGTTATCTGCCCGTCTCAGGGCAGATCATCTAGCAGATAACATCAGCTTAACAATTAGTTTTTCATTAATTATTATGAGGATATTATCATGAATAAATTTTTTAACTGCAGCAAAACAATCAATATCTACGTTAGCTATCTCAGGTACCCTTGGTACACCATCAAGAAAACTATGCTCCCAGTTATAGACCTTAGAAATGTGGTGGAAATTTCCACCACAAGGTCGGGTTCTATTCACTAAACGTGTAACTGTTAAACCCGTACCTCTCTTGAGCTCTACTGGTTTTTATATTCATGGGGGTAACATGCAAAATAATGATTCAAAAAAATATATGCGAACCATATATCCTTGGTTTGTTTGGTTTCTCGGGGCCTGTTTCTTTTTTTATAAATATTTAGTTCAGGTATCACCGAGTGTAATGACAAGCGATTTAATGTATGCATTTAACATTAATGGGGTAGGGCTAGGTAATTTATCAGCTTGTTATTTTTACGCTTACTTAATGATGCAAATTCCTGTAGGCATATTGCTTGATAAATTTAGTCCTCGATTTTTAACAGCACTGGCAATATTGATTTGCGGCATAAGTACTTTGATATTTTCGGAAACAAATTCATTGATTTTAGCGTGTTTAAGCCGGGCCTTTATTGGTTTTGGTGCTGCATTTGCAGCCGTTTCTTGTTTTAAAAATGCTGCTTTATGGTTTCCTCCTAAACGCTTCGCTTTGATTTCTGGTATGTGCATGACGGCTGCCATGTTAGGTGCAATTGGTGGACAAGCTCCATTGTCATTACTAGTGCAGAAATTTGGCTGGAGAATGGCTTTACAGATTATTTCAGGATTGGGAATTTTGCTCAGCTTGATCTATGTTCTTGCGATTAGAGATAAAGAAAAAAGGCAAGTTGTAATCCATTCAAAAAAAAATGCTCAACCTATCCTCATATTAAAATCGAAACAAGCATGGCTACTATCATTGTATAGCGGGCTTGCATTTGCTCCTGTTTCAGTATTTGGCGGACTATGGGGTGTACCATTTTTACAACAAGCCTATAGCTTATCTGCTTCAAAGGCAGCCTTGGCTGTTTCATGGATTTTTATTGGATTTGCAATAGGAGCGCCTTTATTAGGATGGTTGTCAGATGCTATTGGTAAACGCAAACCATTGATGACATTTGGTACCTTATTGGCCTCAGTATGTTTAATGATGGTGATTTATGGAGCAAACTTAAAGATGGGAGTAATCAGCCTGTATTTATTTTTATTTGGATTTGGAGCCAGCGGTTTTTTTATTAGCTTTTCTATGATTAAAGAGAGCTTCCCTATTCTGTTAACAGCCACCGTACTTGGATTCATGAATACATTTGATTCCATTTGCGAGGCGCTTACCGAGCCATTGGTTGGTATGTTATTAGATTTTGGTTGGGATGGGCGTTTAGTCAAGGGGATACATCAATTCTCAGCGTATGGCTATAAAATGGCTCTTGTATTGCTTCCTTTTTATTTAATTATTGCGCTTATCCTGTTGATATTTATTAAGGAAACTCATTGTCAAAATTTTGAAAAAGATGGATTGGAATATAAATTGAATTAAAGAAGGATATCAAGCTAAATCCTCCTTGCTTAGGCGTGAGAGGATTAGCTTCCAGTGCAGTAATTATTTGCTCAAATTTACCCTCTGATTTAATTTCAAAACCTATCCTTTAGCGGAGCGCAGTAACCGTGAAAGTTTTTATTATTGATTATAAAATGTCTAATGAATACAATGACATTAATTTGATTTAACTTAGTGATTTTATAATGCGCTTACTCCTAGCTATTTTTTTACCTTTTACTGTGTTTTTCACTATCGGACGACCATTTGCAGGGATTATGTGTCTAATTTTACAATTAACGCTTATAGGATGGATACCAGCTGCACTATGGGCTGTTTATTCTCTTTCCCAATTTAACACCGATAAAAAAATACGCGAGTTTAATAAGTATCGATAAACAAATCTTATCTATCTCAAACGATGTCAATAAGCCAACCCGGCCTTTTCCTTGTTTCTTCTAGTCCACCTTGCTTGTTTTATGACCATTATGTATAATAAGATTGAAATTTCATTGTGAGCACAATAAATTGAATCCAAAGAGAATTAATGACTCTATTGTAAAAACGAATCACAGTTTTAAAGTTAACCTTACAAAGCATTACAAAATATGGTTTAGTAAAAAAGAACATGCTTTCATGGGGTATGAAAATCAGCGTCGCTTAAAACGAATGAGGCGAGAGTGTCCAAATGCACAAATATCACTAATATATAGTGCCTCATGTATTAATAAAAGTGCAACTGAACGCTTAAAAAACTTTTGTAATACCAATAAGATATCCCCAATCGATTTTGATAGCTTAGATATTAGCCATTTTTCTACTAAAGAAAAGCGGCTATATTCTATTGCAAGAAATGAAATTGATAAGTCAAGAAATAATCAGGGAGGCAATTTAGCTGCAGCCAGTGACTGTATCAGAAGGATCATTCCTATCATAGAAAAGTGCGGAACCTATTCAGATCTAGATATCCAAGTAAAATTTAATAAGAATGAAAATTTTATATTTGATGTGAATACCCCTATTGTTTATCCATATGATACAAAAGATAAAAATTTTGTAACTTTTACAAATGATATTTTAATTGTAGCCAATGATCCTAATGCTCCAGATAAAATAGCAAAGGAAGCCCGTAAACTGATTATTATGGATCAGAAAGCTCTTATAAAGAGATATGATAATCCTAAGGATATTATTGGCGCTCCATTATCAAGATATTCAAGTAAAATTTCTTTTAATGTATACTTTCTGATCTATTTTTACATGATGAGGGAGGTAGCGAGATTTGGTC
>SCSO01000463.1 GCA_004297865.1 Legionella sp. | reverse complement strand
AAAAGGTATTGTGCATTCTGAAATGCCCTCATCAAGCACTGGTCGTTTAACGGGTTTGCAATTATGGCTTAATTTGCCAGCCGCTGAAAAAATGTGCGCACCACGGTACCAAGATCTTGCAGAGCATCATCTACCGGTAGAAGAATTGGATTCAGGAGTGCGCGTCAAAGTGATTGCGGGTAAAACGGACCAAGGCACGCAATCGCCCTTAAAAGACATTGCAACAAAACCTTTATTTTTGGATATTCACTTACCTAAACAAGCGGAATTCCAGCAACAGATACCTCAAGATTATCAAACGATTTTGTTTGTCTTTGGTGGAGCTGTTGAGGTTGAGGGGAATCGCATAGAAGAAAAAGTGTTAGCGGTTTTGGGTACGGGTGAGCAATTGCATATCAAAGCATTGGAAACTAGTCAGTGTTTGTTAGTTGCAGCAAGCAAACTTCATGAGCCCATTGCAAGGTATGGTCCTTTTGTGATGAATACTCAGGAAGAGGTGATGCAGGCTTTGGATGATTTTCGTAATCAGCGGTTTTAAGGTTTCGAGTCAGCAATCGGATTCAAGTAATCTGTAGGTTGGGTCGAGACCCAACCTAAGATCTTAAGCGAGGATGAATTGGTTATGTTGGGTCATGACCCAACCTACAGTTACTGCAACCATTTCATCAATAATTGATCCATCTTTTCTCTCGCTTGAACTATCGCGTCGGAATCCTTGCCCGTGGGACCGCCTAAATCATCGCAATGAGCTGCGCCTTGAATCAGTTCGTAAGTTAAATTGGCATTGGTCGTATTCCCATTTTCTTCAGAGATAGACAATTTAGACCAAGGATCGGTCGAGCCATTTGTGAAATAAATATTTGTGACAGATTCATCCATCAACGGCAAATAATAATGGTTATTAAAATTTTGCGTATCCGCAGGCTCCGTAATGCCGAATAAACGTGAGCAAATCTGCTGATGATAATCCAAATTGATTAACGAAGAACGGGTTGATTCAGAGGGATTAGGGTGCGCATTTTGCCAATACCCATATTCTTTACAGGATTGATAATACCACTGACGCATACCTACACCAGAAGTATACCCATCGATTTCTTCGTTTATCGCACCTTGGGCAGTAATTTCTACCGCAGTAATATTTAATAATTTATACACATAATTGGCAAAATCAGCATATCCTTTCACTGGATTAGTACGCGTTTCTAAATAAGTACAAAATTTATCGCGCATGCCATACTGTATGGCAGTGGCACCCGTGTCAGCGATTAGATAAAGAAAATCTTTGGGATCTTGCACATCGGTTGCAGAAAATAATTCTTTCATTTTGTGCAACTTCTTGGGATCTTTTAAACTCGCTTCCACCTCTTTAACAACCTTTCGCATTTGCTTTGCACACGTTGCTCCCGCAACCTGAGTGACATGTTGATCGTATTCAATAAAGTCTTCTTTGGCCATCACAGGACCCGAGGAGGCCAAAGCACCCACAACCAATTCTGGATATTTGAGACGATAATAAGCGGCTAGCGAACCTGCGTAAGAGCCGCCAAAGGCTACCCATTTACCGGTCCAATGATGTTGCTGACTTATTTTCTGCTGAAAATAGGCAAGGTCTTCTAGCGCGGCAGTGGTGCTCAGATAACGTAAATTATCGGTGGTAAACGAATTGACGGGTAAACTTTGCCCATAATAACGATGCTCGAGTGCAATGAGCTTAGCATGGTATTTTTGCGCATAATGGCGAATGGCCCCATTCAAATGGCGTTTAGAACATTCTCCTTCCCCGCAAATATAAAGAAAGACTGGGGCATTCTCTTGGTTGCTCAGGCTTTCGTCCAAGAAATAGCGTTGTGCAAAGGTACCCGCTTGCGGATTCTCATGATCAATCAGTTGAGCGAATTGGGTCTCTTTTATGTTTTTATCGGTTAAAAGAGCGGGTTGTTTTTCTTGAAATTTTTGAAAATAGAGTTCCAGCGGTCCTGCAAAAGTCAATGAATTCAATAAAATAAGATTTAATAATAAAACAGTTGATGCAAAAAAATTCATGAAGTCCTTCCTTGTGTAGTAAAACCTTGCATTATGTTTAATTTTGTGACAAAATGTCGAGATTATTTTGCGGTAATAGGGGTAGTATGTTGAAAAAGACTCTATTTATAATGAGTATTTTGGCTTCATCCAGTACTTTTGCAACAGAAATCCTCGATCTTCACGCAGCTCCTTTGAGCAGTCTAAACGATTTTTCAATCAAACAAAATAATGATTCCAGCACTACGTCCACCTTGGTGGAATTGAATAAAACTCAAACAAATAATAAAACCATAGTTCGCTATCAACAAAGGTATCAAGGTATTCCAGTGGTAGGTGCGCAAGTCGTGGTAAGCAAAAAATCGTCTGCCCTTAAACAGAGTAAATCCGAAGTCAGCGGTCATTTATTAAATGAATTAGAAATAGATATTTCTCCCGCTTTTAATGCTAACCAAGCGTTAAATTTAGCTAAGCAAGCTTTTATAGCTCAAAATCAGGTGACTTCAATCACTGATGAAGCAAGCGAATTGCAAATTCGTCCCACTGAGAATGACCAACTCACTTTAGTTTATTTGATTTCATTTAAAACCCTGAAAAATAATAAACCGATGTGGCCTTTCTTCATTGTCGATGCGCAAACGGGAAAGATAACTAACCAGTGGGATAATATTAAAAACTATATTGATTCAGGCCCAGGTGGGAATGAGAAACTCGGTGAGTACTGGTACGGTAAAGACGGTCTCCCAGGTCTAAATGTCACGAAGCATGGTGCTGTATGTGCCATGGAAAATCAGGACATCCAATTAATAAATTTAAATTCTACTTGGGATTACAATCATCAAATAGTTGGCATTTTTCAATACACTTGTGAGCAAAGCACGGAAGAAAACATTAACGGCGCTTATTCACCTACTAATGACGCTTACTTCTTCGGTCAAACAGTGGTGGATATGTATAAAAATTGGTACGGGGTTAATGTGTTACAAAATCCTGATGGCACTCCCATGAAATTGGTTTTGCGCGTGCATTTTGGCAAACAGCATGAAAATGCATTTTGGGATGGAGAAGTGATTTCTTTTGGCGATGGTAAAGATTTATTTCCTCTCGTCTCTTTAGATATTACTGGTCATGAAGTATCTCACGGTTTTACAGAACAACATTCAGGCTTGGAATACCATGATCAATCAGGTGCTATCAATGAGGCTTTTTCTGATATGGCCGGGCAAGCTTCTAGAGCCTATCTTTTAGAACAAAATCCTGCAATGTATCAAAAAGCCTATTTGAATACGACTTTAACTTGGGGTATTGGTGAAACCATTATGCGTGATGTGATGGGGAAAGCCTTACGTTTTATGGATTTTCCTTCTTCAGATGGCAGTTCTGCTGATTGTTTGGACAAAGCTTTGGCGCAAAGTAGTGGTGCATATTGTGCGCAAAGTTATGCGGAAGTGGTTACCATAGCGAATGATCGTTTTTACGATCCTAATCAAGTTCAGAGTTTAGTCGTGCATGCGAGCAGTGGCATTTATAATAAGGCTTTTTACTTATTATCGAAGGAATTGGGTGTTAAGAGCGCCTTTCATCTAATGTTGACGGCAAATACCAAATATTGGACTCCTACCACCAATTTTAAAGAAGGCGCTTGCGGCGTTCTTCAAGCAGCGAAAGATCTAAATATGGATGAACAAAAAATTCGTTCGGCATTCAATCAAGTGGGTGTGGACACCGTCGCTTGTGTATTCTGATCAGACTCTGGTTGTGGCAGCACGTGGGTTAAATGCCCGCGTTTATGCAAACAATAAATAAAACAGGACATTTCCAACAAGGTAAAATAACTGGCAGCAATAACATCGCTTAAATAATGATAACCTAAAACCACTCGCGTTAACGCAATACCAAAGCCCGTAATCACCAACAATGCTGTGTAACGTGGAAAGAGAAAACACAAGGCAAAAGTCGCACTAAGAACTGTAGTAGCATGGCCAGAGGGAAAGGACCAATAAAGTGATTTAATTTGTAACCAATAAAATCCATATTCATGACTATTATGCCAAAGGTCCGGCCGGGAACGGCCAAAAAAGAATTTTAAACCCCAACAGACTGCTCCCGTGAATATAACGCAAGCACTAATAAACCATGCGCGCTGTTCTAAAATGGGCTTCACTTGGACATACCGAAACCATAGTGTCGCGAGCAGAAAGGGAATGATAATAAAACCGCTGCCCAATTGCGTTAGATTTCTAAAAATAATAGAACTATCACGAAAATTCATGTTATAGAGTTCGCTTTCTAGAGCTAAGTCCACGTAAATAAAGCTAAAGCTAATTAAAGCAAGGAGGCTAAATAAGGTAAGGGGATGTATTAGTAGTTTAAATTGTCGAATTATTTTGGGCATTTTTAACGAAATTATTCAAATATTCTACAAATTATAAGCAGATAAAGCCGAATGTGAAAGCTTTTTCCCAAGATCAGGTGGTTTCAAGTAATGCACTAAGAACTTTTTTGTTCCAATGTTTTTGCTGATCAAAGGAATTGGTATATAATTCCACCCCTTTTATAGCGCTTTTTTCGGTATAAGTTTATACGGTGTTGAAAAAAATGGTGTCGAGAACAGAATGGCAATTACTCTAATCACTCTAGGTATACTCATATTGAGTCTATTTTGTGTGGGTATCATGTTATATAAATTTTATCATGAGCCCGTGCAAGCCTTATCGTGGTTAGATTATGCCAAGTTGATTTTTAGCGGCATCATTGCCTTTATTGCCGATACCTTAGGCGTGGGAAGTTTTGCCATGAATGTGGCTTTAGCTAAAATTTTAGGTACTTTCCATGATGATGAGCTCCCTGCGGTCAATAATGGCGCACAAGTTATTCCCGGAACGATTGAGTCCCTGTATTTCATGCACTTTGTGGATGTTGATCTTACTACTCTAATTACCTTAGTCGCAGGAACCTGTTTGGGCGGTTTATTAGGTGGTTTGATTTTTAGTCGTTTAAGCAAACAAGCGACGCGCCTTGCCATGATCTGTTCCTTCCTATTAATTATTGCCTTGTTAATTTCCCATCAATTCCATCTTTTACCGCTTACTGGTGATTTAATGGAACTGCATGGGGGAAAATTAGTGATTGCCTTTTTCGCTTTATTAGTTTGCGGGGCTTTAACTTCGGTAGGTGTCGGTTTATTTGTAATGGTCCAAGGCGTCCTTTTTGTGATGAATATTTCCCCACTAGTTGCGTTTCCCATCATGACGGCCGCAGGGGCAATGCAACAGCCTTTAACGACCATCGTCTTTCTACAAAGAAATAAAATTCCCTTAAAGAAGACTCTGATTCTAAGTCTTTCGGGTTGTTTAGGGGTGCTCATTACTATTCCTGTTTTTGCGCACCTGACCATTACCTGGCTGCATTTATTTTTATTAGGTATTTTAACCTTTAATTTAATCGCGGTGAGTCGCACTTATTGGTTAAATTTTAAGCTATCCGCATTTGCCCATCTAAGGTATACTGTGCACAATTTTTATTGATTAGTAGCCATTATGGATGAACCCATTAGCAAATCGCAGAAAAAAAGAGAAGCCGATGCCTTACAAAAGGTCGGGATTGAACTGATAGAGCTCAGTTCTACGAAATTGGACTCTTTGCCTCTTCCAGACAATTTACACAAAGCTATCGTTGATGCCCGTTCGATTAAGAGTCATGGCGCGAAAAGACGCCAGGCCCAATTGATTGGGAAATTGATGCGTGCCGCGGATCATGAGGCCATTCTTGCGGCGTATCAAACAATTCTTGACGATGACAGTTCTGTTACGGCGTCCTTTCATGAAGTCGAATTATGGCGTGATCGGTTAATCAATGAGGGAAAAGACGCATTAACGGCGTTCATTGATACTTATCAGCCGCAAGATGTACAACAATTACGACAATTAATTAAAAAAGCAGTCGAGGATCAAGCACAGGCTAAAAACACCGGTGCAGCTAAAGCGCTTTTTCGCCATTTAAGGTCTCTCATTCTATGAACTTATCGTTGTTTGTTAGCTGTCCTCGAGGACTTGAGTATTTACTCGAAGACGAATTGCGAGGTCTTGGGTTGCAAGTTACTCGAGTGAGTCCACAAGGAGTTTATGGAGAAGCGAGTTTAACCGTGGCTTATCAATTGTGCTTATGGTCAAGAATTGCCAATCGGGTGCAATTGGTTCTATTTAGTGGGGAAGCATTTAATGAACAAACCCTACATAAACTCTGCACGGAATTTCCTTGGCAAACCGTTTTTTCTGGGGATAAATCAATTGCAGTGGAGTTTCATGGAAGCTCTGAACAAATTCGCAATACCATGTATGGTGCGCAAGTGGTTAAAGATGGCATAGTCGATCATTTTCGTCGTCTTAATGGTTCTCGACCTTCCGTAGATAAGACTAATCCCCAAATTTTAATTCATGCTTATTTGAAGAATGATCATCTTACAGTGAGTTTTGATTTGACCGGCTATAGTTTGCATCAACGTGGCTATAGACAACAATCGGGAATGGCGCCCTTAAAAGAAAATGTGGCTGCTGCCGTATTGATTCGTGCCAAATGGCCTGAGTTAGCCGCTCAAGGCTATGCTTTTCATGATCCTTTTTGTGGTTCGGGTACTTTGGTTATTGAGGCTGCAAAAATGGCGGCACATATTGCCCCAGGTTTGCTTCGGGAAGATCAATCTTTTCAATATTGGGCGCAACACCAAGTATCCTTATGGGAGAAATTGCGTGCGCAAGCTTTGACCTTAGTCAAACCTGTTTCTCTTTCTTTACTGGGGACGGATGAGGATTCTAAAGCCATTGAGATCGCTAAAGAGAATGCTGAACGCGCCGGAGTAGCAAAACTGGTTTCTTTTAACCTTTCTGCGGTGAAAGATTGTAAAGCACCCACAGATAAAG
>SCSO01000562.1 GCA_004297865.1 Legionella sp. | reverse complement strand
TTCAGGCACAAGGCTCATACGAAGCCGCACTAGCCGCACGCTCAATTACGCTCCTCCAGGCTGGCAACACCGGCAAGTCGCTTGAGGAGACTGAGACCGCATCACGTAATCTGTACCGCAGTAGCTACACTACTATTGATAGCGCAATTGAGGTGTACATAGATCCACTCATGTCAGGACTTGAACGTATTGATGGTGTGGATGGACGACAAGTTAGGACACGTGCTGAAATTCGCGATGAACTCAATTCATGGCGCTACTCATTTGATCGAATCGAGGGAGAAAGCCCTGAAGCGCTTCTCGCGCGCGCAGAAGCAACGACGCAAAAAGTTTCGAGCTTCCTTGTCGATTTCGCACGTACCGCAAACAGTACTGATTCGGGCGCTTCATCAACTGAACGGGCGGGCGTTGCAACTGCCCGCGCCAGTGTTGAAGGTGTACTCACCACCCTCTCTTCGCAGCGTGAGGCACTGCGTGATGCACAAACCGCAGTTGGTATTGCTTCACAACAGACCATGTCTACGAGTGCGCGCACTGCGTCTGCTGACGCGAGCGTGAAGCAGGCACTTGGTTCGCTCCGTATTGCTCAAGCAAGTCTTGAGAAGACCATCATACGTGCGCCGATCGGCGGAACAATAAACTTTCTTCCCATTCGGGTGGGTGATTATGTCACCTCATTTACCCATGTAGCTACCGTAGCTAATAATGGCTCTCTTGAGATTGTCACCTATGTATCCGCTGCAGACCGCGAACTCATAGCTGTGGGTGAACAGGTAACTGTTGAAGAGGCCTACACAGGAATCATTACCTCCATTGCGCCAGCACTTGATCCGAACACTAAGCGTATCGAGGTGCATGTTGCAGTGACCGGCACCACTGAATTGGTAAATGGTCAGTCAGTACGTATCGCATTTGCTCATACAGTTGCGCGTCCTGATGCACAACTTACAGGACCTGTTCTATTGCCGCTCGCAGCAGTAAAGCTGCGCACAAGTGATCGTATTGTCTTTACCGTAGACGAGGCGGGTATGCTTGTCGCCGTTCCTGTAGAGATTGGTGA
>SCSO01000462.1 GCA_004297865.1 Legionella sp. | reverse complement strand
TCGTCGTTTAGAGCAAATCGCGAAAGAACAAGGTCAATCCATAAAAATCGTTATCTTAGAGCGAGAGAGTGTTGTTGGAGGTAAATGTCATACCTATAAAGATCCTCAACATCCTGAATTACGCACGGAAGAAGGAGCAGGTGCAGTAGCTCCTAACTATGGCGTAGTGATTGATGCCTTAAATGAATGTGGAATCTCTTATGAAAAGATGATTTCTGTCGATGAAACCACAGTGGAAATCAAAAAGATCTACGATAGCTTATCTGGCCTAGAAAAATTTAAATTCGTCAAACAATTAACTGCAGAGCTTTGTACTTTTAATAAAGATTATGATCGCTATCAAAAAGCAGTAGCTGAAAGAACAGATCTTCCTGTTAATTTACAACTTCCCTTTGCAGAATATTGTAGAACCAATGCGATGAAATATTTGCCCACCATCGTCAAACCATTTGTACCTGGTTTTGGTTATGGCGCTATTACCGAATGCCCTACTTACAGTGTTCTGGCTTATTTAGGTAAAACCACTATTCCGGAAATTCTTTTCGTAGATAATTTCACTAAGCAACCCTCTTTACTTGCTATTCATGGTGGCTTTCAAGGATTAATGGAAGCGATAGCCCAGTCTTTTGATGTACGCCTAAGAGCCCAAATTACTAGAATTCAAAGAACATCCAGGAAAGTCTCTGTGAGCTACATGCAGGATGGAATAGAATGTGTTGAAACCGGCGATACTTTAGTTTTGGCTACCCCCCCTAAAAGTTGGCCTTCTTTAGGCTTGGATATGACCGAAGTAGAAAGACGTTGTGTTGCCAATCTGGATTTTTATCGTTACCCAGTTGCAGTATACAAAATTAAAGGGTTGCCCCAACATCAGTATTATTTTCCTAAAGGCTTGGAAGCTGAAGGCTTTGGTCACCTTGCTTTAATCACTACAAGGGATAATCGTCCTAATCCTCCTGATGGACGTCTTTGCACAGTCTATGTCAATTTACCACCGGGAGATAATAATTTTAAATTTGATCATGCAAAACTGATTGATGAACTTAAAACTATCGCTGGGGTAACTGATGTGGAAGTTATCGAAGAGAAAATTTGGGAAGATTATTTACCCAGTTTAGATTGGCAAACACGACTAGATCTAGCGAAAGAAGAAGAGGATGGTTCGACTTATCACTTAGGAGCCTATGCCTTAGGCGGCTTTGAAGATGTGGCTTGTGTAGCTGAAGTCGCAACAAAGACTATGGATACTGCCTTTTCTGCTCATCTTGCGGATAACGGTTTTATTAGAAATCTAAAACGTGTCTATCATTTCTTTCATGATGCGGTCTATCCACCTGTTAGTGCAGTCGCGGCAGTTAGTGCTGTGGCCGATGATGAGAACTTAATTGAATTTGAAGTATGATTAATCATTTGTCGCTGCTAAAAGTATGCAAGGCAGCGACATATTCATTAAGCAGTCATTAAATTAGTTTGCAAACCATATTCATCTGGTAATTTGGTTAAGGCGATATATAAGGAAATCAGCGCACAAGCCAAAATGTAATAGGCAACCATCATGTTGTTATTAAAATAATCGATGAAATAAGTGTTTATCGCTGGAGAAAAACCACCCACCAGCGCCATACAAATATTGTATCCTATAGAAATACCGGTATAGCGCCCTTTCCCGGGAAACATTTCAACCATTAGCACCGGTGTAATTGCTTGTTCAGCACTATAAAAAATAACTAAGGGCAGCAAAACCCACCAAGCTTGTACGGTTTGTAATAACCAAAAGGTGGGAATGGTACAAAGCGCATAACCCACCGTTGAAAAAATGAGTAAATTTTTTCTACCGATTTTATCGGAAAGATGCGCGAATAAAGGAACCAACAAGATTGTAAGGGCAATAAACAAAGTCTGCATTTGATAAGCTTGATTTAATGGTACTTCTAAAAACTCATGGAGATAAGTAGAAACATATTCCATTAAAGTATAACTGCCACAAGCGCTAATACAGAGTAGCAAAATCACATGCAGCATACGTCGGCGTTGATGCTTAAACACGTATTTTAAAGGGAAATAAGCTTCATTAATGTTTTGTTGTAATTGGATAAAAGTTTCCGACTCATTAAGATCGCGCCTAAGCCATAAGCCGATAATCCCTAATATACCTCCAGAAACAAAAAG
>SCSO01000461.1 GCA_004297865.1 Legionella sp. | reverse complement strand
GAATAACCTATCAGGGCGAGCACAAAGAGAGAGACAATGTAAGTGGATGCTGTTTTCAATTTCATAACCGGTCAATTTTTACACGTGATGGAATAAATTGCAACTAAAAAATTACCGCTAAAGGTTCATTGTACGCTATTTCAAAACATAGCGCCAAGAGCTAATCCCTAGGTTAACTTTAGTTTTTTCTTCTTGGCAAGGGAAGGCAATAATGGGGTTTAAATACCTTATTTGAAGAAATTGTTCGGGTTGAGACTCCTCTAAAAGCAGTAGGGAAACCCGGGTATGGTGCGTGGCGAATTCTTTTCCTGCCACTGAAGCAATAAGGCAGGGAAAAGCGCCTAAATCTTCGATGAAATAATAGATTCGCCCGTAGCTTAGAGATAAAACACACCCCTTTTCTGTACGCAAACGCCTCCATACTTTTTCAGCACCGATTGCGCTGATAAGACAGGCTCTTGACCGCTTTTTTTGGGTCAAGAAGGATGCTAATCGCTCCATTTGATAAAAACGTTGTTGTTGCAGTTCGTGCTGATTTAATGCCTTAAAATACAATAACACTTGCTGCATACCCGTTAGCAGTAGGAGACTAATCAGGCTAAGCATTAGCAGAGTGCTAAAAAAAATAAACCCTTGATTGCCGAGCCTCATAAGTTACGCATCGCAATGGTTAAATGATAAGATTTTTGGTTTTCCATTCCTAAAGTAAGCTCTAATACTTTTCTTCCATAAATAAAGAACGGTTTAACCTCTAAAGTTTGCACTTGAGAGCTTAATTCGTCGGTCTGTTCTGTCCGATAATATAGACTGTCCTTGCCCTGCTTATTTTTACGAATGAACCATTGCTCCTCTATCCATTCGCCTACATAAGCCTCGCCATAAGAATAAAGCAAAGGCACTTGCAAACGTATGAACTGGTTAGTCTGCGTGGAATTTAGGGCAGCAATTCGATGAATTTCGGCGTGTTGGCAGTCCGCGATAATTAAAGGTCTTTTGCTATTAAATTGTGGGTATTTGGAGATTATTAACTCTTGGTTACCCTGAGTTTGTATAAGGTCATTAAATTGCTCTCTCATCCGCGCCACTTGTATTCCATTGTCTAGTCGCAATGCTTTAATGGGTGTTTTTGGCTTGCGGGTATCGATCACCTGTAAATGTTCAATTCCCAAACAAGGAGTAAACCCGGCGTTGTGAACGCTTTGTCTTAATAAATCAGCTATCCAGAGGAGATCGAGTTGTTTATCCAAGGACTTTTCTATCTGAAGATAAGTTTTTTTACTATGGAGATAAAATTGCCCCAGCATCATTAACAGGACAGTTACCAATGAAAGGCTGATTAATAATTCACTTAGGCTAAATCCTTTAACCTTGTACAAGATATTCCCGCCTTAAGCTCTCTTGAGCCCAATTTAGTTCTAAGGATAAGAGGTTGGCTTGTTGTTGTATTTTGAGTTGGTGTGGTGAAGGCACAGGGGGTGGTTTTTTATTGCCTATTATTAGCATTTCTTCAAATTGATCGAGGAATTGTGAGCCTTCGG
>SCSO01000490.1 GCA_004297865.1 Legionella sp. | reverse complement strand
GGTCGCGCCGCTTTCGTTCTATACTGCTAGCATGAACGCTTCGAACATAGATGCCGCGCTCCGTATTGCCGCGATCGCACATAAAGACCAAGTACGAAAAGAAGGGGACGTGCCTTACATTGTGCACCCCGTTATGGTTGCACTTATGCTCGCAACGCGCGGGTTTTCTGACGAAGTTGTTGCCGCTGCCTTGGTGCACGATGTGCTCGAAGATACTGACTTTCCTGAAGACGAGTTACGCAAGGAGCTTGGTGACGAGGTGCACGCAATCGTCTGCAGCGTCACGCATGACGATACGCTTTCGTGGGAGGATAAGAAACGTGCATACATAGAATCAGTACGCGCCGGTTCAGATGGTGTTAAGGCCGTTTCTACCGCTGACAAGATTCATAATATGCAGAGCTTGCTAAAAGCGTATAGCGCACAAGGCCCAGAGCTCTGGAAGGCCTTTAACGCGAGCAAGGAGCAGAAGCTGTGGTTTGAGGAAGCGATGCTCGCCATGCTCAAAGAAAGTTGGAATGACCCTATGGTTGGGGAATACGAAGCACTCGTCGCACAGATGCGTGAGCTAATGTAGTCCTTGCTGGCGAACTTTTTCTTCTGTGCTTCGCAGCGAATCTCTCACTTTTTTGTACGCCTCTATACAAGACTCCGGGAGTGACGTCCCGTTGAGAATAGCCTCAAGAAGGGAAGACCAGAACTTGATGCGCTCTATATTAAGTGCGCGCAAGTCACCTTCGCTTTGGGGAAGGGTGCGAACGTAGTAGCAGAGGATTTCGCCTAAGCGATAGATGCGCATTTGTTGAAGCGCTTGGTATTCCTCAGGAGCACGGTTTACTTGTACGTAGGTGCTCAATGCGACTTCGAGCTCGCGGTTGTAGAGCGCCATAAAGTTAAGGAACCGCGCCCATCCCTCGTACTTGTTTCCAAAGCGTAGAGACGAGTGATCAAGCAAATAAATATTAGACCCAACCACGCGGAAGTTGTGCGGAACAAAATCAGTATGGGTAAGGAACCCGGTGTATTGCTCGATCACGCGTGTGTTACCGGTAAGTGATTTAGATGCTCGCTCAAGGAGTGGTTCTAGGTGCTTGGTCTCTGCAGCACTTCGTACGCACTCTCTAAACTGTTTGAACGCTCCCTCGTATTCGGCAGCATTCATGCTGCCGAATATCTTGCGAATGGATCGCGCATGTTCGTACGTTGTCGCGTGTGCGCTCTCCTGCGCCTTGAAGGCGTTGAGTGCGAGCATGAACTGTTCGCGTACAGGGCGCTCTAGGAATGTAGTGCTCTGCGCAATGTATGCCTGTACTGATACCAAGAATCCCTCGCGCTCTAGGAACAAGATCTCTTCGGGGGAGAAGAAGGTATCGTACGCAAAGCGAATCTTGGCAAGAAACGCACGGCAGTCTCGTTCATGTGTGAGTTCGCGTTTGCCAGCAGTGTCGCGTGTGGCTTTAATAACCACGCGCATACCTGATTCCTCCATCCGGCCCAAGAGAATAAG
>SCSO01000460.1 GCA_004297865.1 Legionella sp. | reverse complement strand
GTCAAATCCACGTTAGACTCCTCTAAACTACCCGCAGTGACCAATCCTAAACCACCAGTACCGGCGCCACTGATTAAAGGTTGTCCTGAGGCAATAGTTTCTGCCCAACTGGTATTTCCTAAGTTTTGTAAACTTTCAGGATCGGCAAAGTTAGCTAACTGAATTTGTCCCATTGCCAAAGATTGACCATTGGTATAACGACCAAAGACAACTCCTAGCTGGTCAATTTCTAAACTTGCCAAACTACCAGTGGTATACCCATCATTTTTAAGGGCTTGTACCGCAAAAGGACTACCAAATTGTGTGGTGTCCGATAAATCAATGTTCATCGATAGCGGATTTGAACCATTATTTAAGTTAAAACTCAAAGGAATAAGATTTCCGGTGAGTGGGTTGTTGGTAGTATCTTCTACACCTGCGAAAGAACCGTCCTGATTAAAATTTACGCGATACAAATTATCGGTATTGTGAGCACCAGCCACTGCAGGGACATTTTGGTTATCAATTTGGAAAGCCACATACCATTGGTTTTCTGTATTAATAGGTGAAGACGCATTAGGCGCACCTGATGCTGCAGTATTGTCTGCCTTGATAAAATACATACTTAAAACGTGTGAGTTACCCAAACTATCATAAATGGTTGAGGAGATCTGATTATTGGAGGAGCTAGCACTTGGACTTGCGCCACCCACCCAATCAATAGCTGGTGCGGGACTGGAGGCATATAAATTAAGACCTACTCCGACTAAATTAGTCGCTTTAGGACTAATATTGGCACTATTCACTTTTAAGTCACCATTAGCCCCATTCACTTTCCCTGCTTTATCCGCGAGTATTCCTGTTAAACGTTGGTTGCTCGCATTCACTATATAATTTTGGTTATCTAATTTAAATTGACCTGCACGGCTATAAACACGAGCGCCTTGATCACTTAAAATAAAGAAACCTGAACCATTAACTGCCATGTCCATCACGTTATTGGTTGCAGTTAAATTTCCTGTAGCGAAGCTTTGGTGAACACGCGCTAAACGCACACCGCCTCCAATAGATTGGCTACCAGAGCCATATCCACCATTAGTGTAAATGTCTGCAAATTCAGCCCGAGCTCCTTTAAAACCTACAGTAGCTGAGTTAGCAATGTTATTTCCGATAACATCCAAGTCTTTACTTGACGCTTGAATTCCACTTAACGCTGCATTAAAAACCATGATAGCCTCCTGCTGTCTTATTTTTATTAATCCCTATCCTAGGGATTGCAGTTCATTTATACGGTAATTTGTCTTACCTGATCTAAGGAAATTGAACCAACACCTGCTACATTAAGCTTTAAACCTTCGCCATTTTGTCCTAGGCTAACGCTATCCACATTGGCTGAGGTCATCGTTTTCAGAGACTTTTCTTCGCCTTCGTAAGTACCGTGTACTTCAATACGATAGTTTCCTGCAGCTAAGCGCTGATTATTCTCATTGGTACCATCCCATTTAAATTGGAAAAAACCAGGTTCAGGTTGGCCTAATCGCATGGTTTTAACTAACTCACCCGAGGCGGTGTAGACCATAGCGCGCAAATTATTTAGACCTGGAGGCATATCAATTGCAGCCTTCACCTCACCTTCAGTACCTAAACTTACTCCATTGTTATTGACCAATACTTTTCTACCCACTAAAGCAGAGGCTTGTAAGGCTTGGTTTGATTGCAATGAAGAGGCTAATTGTTGTAAGGAATTTTGCATGCGACCAATTCCATCGTTGGTGCTAAATTGCGCCAATTGCGAAAGAAATTCGCCATTGGGTTGTGGTTGCATAGGATCTTGATTCTTTACTTGGGCTACCATTAATTTTAAAAAATCTTGTTGGCCCAAACTTTTTTTCACTGGGCTTTCATTGGGATTGGCACCGATCGTCGCATTAGCATTGGAGCCATTCACTTGGTTAGTCATCTTTGTCCCCTTCTTCAATTTTATTCACCTAAACGCAAGGTTTGTTGCATAAGTTGTTTAGTGGTATTGATCATTTCAATATCCATTTGATAAGAACGAGAAGCGGAAATCACGTTCGCCATTTCTTCTACATAATTTATATTTGGCGTGTATACAAAACCTTTGTCATCAGCCATGGGATGGTTAGGATCGTAGCGATGATTAGGCTCCGCCTCACTTTCATAAATACCTTTAAGCTGCACTCCTGCTTTCACTTGATCACCCATCCATTGATTCGCATTTTCTTGTACGGCTTGAAAAATGGGATACTTGGGTTTGAACACGGCATCAGGGCTACTTGATTCCACATTGGCATTGCTCAAGTTACCAGCACTTGAAGTTAATCGTGCCGTTTCTGCAGTCATTGCTGAGCCAGCAATATCAAATATTGAATTCATTGACATGATTATTCCCCTTTCAACGCAGTGATCATGGATTTAATTTTGTTATCAAGAAAACTTAAA
>SCSO01000459.1 GCA_004297865.1 Legionella sp. | reverse complement strand
TAGGTCCTGTAGGCGCAGATTATATCGTACATTTTTTCAAGCAACCGCATAATTTAGAAGTGATTGATAAGTTATTAGAGTTGGGAGTGCATTGGCCGAAAATTGAAAAACAAGTTGTGAATACGGATAATCCATTTTTTGGAAAAACCGTGGTTTTAACTGGCACCCTAACTCACATGGGGCGTGAAGATGCTAAAGCGAAATTACTAGCTTTGGGTGCGAAAGTGGCTGGTAGTGTGTCCGCAAAAACGGATTATGTTATTGCGGGTACGGAGGCTGGATCGAAGTTAACTAAAGCGAATGAGTTAGGTGTAGCGGTTTTGGATGAAGAGCAGTTTATGCAAATGTTGTGATGCCTGTATTGGTCATTCCCGCCCAGGCGGGAATCCATCTTTGGAACGAAGCGAGGTGCCATCATTGAGATGGATACCCGCCTTTTAAATTTTATGCCACACTCTTACCCATTCCGCGCAATCCCTGAAAGTGATTTGACATTTCATCTTAATCTTCAGTAGGCTGAACATGCTTTATAGTCATTACAGGAGTTATGATGAAAAAAAGAACGTCCAGGACAGACGAGGAAAACTTACTTTTAGCTGCAGCCTCCGGTTTAACTAAAACAGTTCAACGCTTATTAGCCAAAGGAACCAATCCAAATGTACAAGCTCCTTCCGGAGCAAGTCCTTTATATCTGGCGGCCAAGTTTGGACATGAAAAATGCGTCAGAGAACTCCTTAATGCGGGTGCAAACGTTAATATCGAAAGCAAATTATATTCTTTAATTGAAAAAGACAAATCCGATGCGATTAAAAGTAAAGTAAGAGAGGGATTAGATCCCAATATTATTTCTCCACTTTGTGCAGCCACCGCGGGCAAACATTATAACATAATGAAATTGCTACTAGATAAAGGTGCTAATCCCTACAAATTATCTCCCTATGGTTATGCCTTATCTAAAACTTCCTATCGTTGTACCGAAATATTAGATAATGATAAAGTCAGTATGCAATTACACCCTTATACCGCAGCCCACATAGCGGCAATGAACAACGATGTTAAAGCATTAAGATTACTTAAGATATATCAAGAAGATATGAATTTTTCAGCTGCTTTTGACCAATTAAAATGGAAAAACTTTTTTGGTGCAATAGAAAAATATCACGTTGCTAGTACCCCATTTCACGCAGCCGCAGCTAGTGGGAGTTTGGGAGCTGCCAGTTTTCTTTGTAACGAAAAACAACAAGTAAATCAGTTAGCTTGTGATAAATTACCTTACATTCGTGCAGATGGCAGTTTATCGGATTCTCATATAGGACTTACAGCCTTGCATTTAGCAGGAAAAACCGGCAATAAAGCGATGGCTAAGTTGTTATTGATGTATGGAGCAACCGTTAATTATGAAGGAAGGCGTCCTCTATTCTGGTTGAATATGTATGAACCTCGTCAATGGACTCCATTAGATTTTGCCGTAATGTACGGAAAAAATATAGATACAATCAACCTCCTCATAGAACAGGGTGGTCATCTCAATTATTGGAAAGACCATCTGCAACATGCAGTCAAAACCAATGATGTTTGGTTAACAGAACAGCTTTTTAATTTTAAAAAGGATAAAAAGCCGGATTTAAGTTCTTATCTTTACATCGCTGTGGTCAACAATAGAGTAGATATCGCGCAAATATTATTAAGGAACGGAGCAAGAGTAACCGATGCCTTAATCGCAACAGCCGAAGACAGTGATTATCCTAAAATGACAGAACTATTAAATGCTCATAAACACGAAGGCCTTAGTTTTTCTACCCGAGTTAAACGATTTTTTTGCTTACCTGCAGAGTCGTCATCTCATCTTCGAAGCGCAACCGCTTTATCTTTAGGGTTGAACCAGAAATAAGACTTACAAAATCAATACAAGGAGTTACGATGAAACAAAGAAGAAGAAAGGAAAAATTAACGGATAATAACAAGCCTATTCAACTGAAAGAAAAGGATGTGAATGGATTGTTGGATTCACTTGAGTTCCCTCACGATCCTAAAAGTATTATCGGTATCATTGAAAAAATTCCAGAATTAAAAGTAGAAATGAAGACAAGTTATGGCAGTTATCTTATAAGTCTTCTCAGCAAAAATAAAAATGAACAGGTAAAGCAAGCCGCTTATGAAAAATTTTCTAAAGACCAACAATTACTTGTGGCATCTGCCTTCGGTTGGGATGAAAAGGTACAGGAATTATTGGATGGGGAAGTAGATCCTAACTACATGGCAGGATCTGGGGCCACAGCCTTGTATTTCGCTGCTGCCTATGGGCATGAAAACTGTGCCACAAAGCTTCTGAATGCTGGGGCAAAAGTTGATCCTCTTAGTGATTTATATGCACTTATCGCACAAAGAAAAAGTAGGGCTTTAAATGCAAGAATTGAAGCTGGCTTAAATCCACAAATAGTCACTCCACTTTATGCCGCTACTAGAAATAAACATCTAGGCCTAATGAAATTGTTGTTAAAAAATGGAGCGGACGTACAACAATTAACACCTTACGGCTATGCCTTCAGGGAGGTTGCTCCTTTAAGCGCTAAGGCATTGAAACCTGCATACCTATCTGAGTTTTTTTGTGGTTTGTATGCTCATACTGCTAAACATGTTGCTGCAATCAATGATGATGTTGACAGTTTAAAATTACTCAATGAGTATGATGATAATGTGGATTATTCACCTGTTTTTCAACCAGAAGAGCAAGATGAATGTAATTGTTTCGGTAATACAGAAATGCCAATCTATAGTGCTAGTACTCCTTTACACGCTGCGGCTGCCAAAGGAAGTATTGCGGCAGCAGGTTATCTTTTGCAATCTGGAGCCGATGTTAATGCTTATGCCTGCGACAATGTATTCGATAGGATTGATACCAAATGGGAGAATTGTGGTTTAACCCCATTACATTTAGCAACTTATTATGGGAAGCTTGATGCGAATCATCTTGATATGCTCAAATTGCTGTTAGATAACGGTGCAGTACTTAATGCCTCCGGACATCCTCCATATGTTTGCAACAATGGATATGAACTGGATGAAGTGACTGCCTTAGATCTTGCTTTCTGTAAAATGGAAAATAATTCTTCTGTGGTCGATTATCTATGCCAAAAAGGGGCCCGCATGTGTCAATGGGACTTTCATATGACTGAAGCCGTAGATAATAAAAAGGAACTCAAAGTTGAATTACTCCTTGGAATAGGTAAACACAAACATTTGGAAAACTATTTGCCAAAAGCAATCGAAAAAAATAGTTTGGCAATGGTGAACTTATTAATAGCGAAAGGTGCGAAAGTCAGTAATGCGCATATTCAACTAGCGCAAGATTGTGGTTTTGAAAATATTAGGGCAGTGTTGCAAGAACAGAAATCGCATCAGTCTACTTTTATGAAGCGGGTAAAAGGTTTCTTCTCTCCAGCTCCACATAATAGTGATGTCTCTCGAGCCGGCGCTAATTTAACCCTCTGAAAATAAAAGTATTATTGATAGCCTAATTTAAAATTAGGCTATCAATTGTTCAAAATTACAATTTTATTATTTGAATTTCTAAAATCTATGCTATTGTTTCTGTGGATTTATAATTAGTAAAAGGATTTTAGAATGTCTTGGAGAGATGGTTTTTGGAAGGTCTGTTCATATGTCAGTGATACTACTATTAATGCAACTGCTGATCTATTTAATACGGTAGGTTCGCTAGCTTGTATGGTTGGCGGAGCCGGCTATGCTACTTCCTATGTTATGAATGGTAGTTTAGGTGGTAATTATTATGGTGGAGCACATGCCTTAGGCGATGTGGCGGTTAGAGTTTATGTTAGTGAATACAATTATACCTATCTACAAAATATTCCTTTAGATCGATCAATTTCACACTCAGGCAGTTTTAGCGAGAATATAAATAATTACATTCATCCTAATACCTTTTTAGGGATAAGTACTATTTGTACGCTCTCAGGCATTGCTCTAAGAATAGCGAGTGCTAATTTAAAAACCTGGCAAAGATCGCGTGAGGATAAGCAATTTGCACAAGAAAATTATCATACGGTATTAAGAGGACCTAGTATAGAAGAAATAATGCAAGTAAATGCCGCTAGTCTATTGGGTTCTTTAGGAATTGTTTGTCAAACTAATGCCATTGTAACTGGGCTGATTAATTTGTCTAATTTTCTTGGCTCAGTAAGTAAAGTGACTTATCCTGCAGATTCTAAAATACAGGTCAATAGTACGGATTATTCTGGTCCGGTTAATGCTACCGTGATTCCATTTTCTGGCGAGTTGGATGAAAATGCAACCTTAGAATTACCTATTGTAGGAAAGCTTCATTTAACCGTTTCGGTCATAGGGAATGGTATCATTAATGGGACTTATGGAGGAGATGTATTATTACAATCCAATAGCAAGCCTAATGATAATGCGATTGCACTTCCTGCATTCATCGGTGTAAGTTCTTATTTAGCAAGTGGTTTTTTTGCTAAAAAAGTTAGCAATCAACGGGATCAGCGTATGCAGGAAGCATCACGCAGTGGGTTTTCATTGGTTTAATCATTCAATTAAGGAAAAACAATTGCGGCGAATGATTCTCACAGGGATGTGTTTGTTTTCTTTGTGGCTCGGTGTGAGTTTAGCCTATGCTTCGCCGTGGATTTTAAATAATCCTTATCCTGAAAGTGAATCAAAGGAAAATATTTACTATTCGTCGTTTACCCAACAACCCAAAACCTTAGATCCCGCACAATCTTATTCAGCTAATGAATATGTCTTTATCGCACAAATTTATGAACCCCTATTGGAATATGATTATTTAATTCGTCCATATCAATTAGTGCCCTTATCAGCTGCAGAGCCGCCTAAAGTACGTTATCTAGATGCACAAGGTAAAATATTAGCAAGCGAAGCCAGCGATAAGGCGGCTTATACCGTTTATACTTTGCCCATTAAAAAGGGCATCCACTACCAACCCCATCCTGCACTAGCGAAAAATAAAAAAGGGCAATATCGCTACCACCATCTTTCGGAAGATTTTTTAAGCGACCATGATATTAATCAATTAATGGATTTTAAATACACCGGTACACGGGAATTAATAGTTGATGATTATATTTATCAAATAAAACGTTTGGCAGATCCTAAAGTGGGTTCGCCAATATACGGTTTAATGAATGATTATATTGTTGGCTTTAAAGAGTTCAGTGATAGTCTTCCTAAAAATGCATTAGCTAACCAAAGCTATGTTGATCTACGAAGCTATCCTTTAAAGGGTGTGCAAAAAATAGATGATTACACTTTTGAGATCACCTTAAAAGGGCAATACCCCCAATTCCTCTTTTGGTTAGCTATGCCTTTTTTTGCTCCAATCCCTTGGGAAGCGGATTTATTCTATTCCCAACCCGGTATGGCTGATAAAAACTTAAGCTTTGATTGGTACCCGATTGGTACTGGACCTTTTATGCTTACGCAAAATAATCCCAATCGCAAAATGATTTTAGAAAAAAATCCTAATTATCGCGAAGAGTATTATCCCAGTAGTGCCTCAGCAGAAGATAAAAAAGATGGTTTTTTAGAGTTTGCCGGTCGACGTTTGCCCATGATAGATAAAGCGGTATTTATTTTAGAAAAAGAGACTATTCCAAGATGGAATAAATTTTTACAAGGTTACTATGATATATCCGGGGTCAGTGCGGATAGTTTCGATCAAGCTATTCATATTAATCGTTTAGGCGAAGCCACTTTAAGTGAGGAAATGACCGATAAGAAAATGTATCTGACACAATCTCTGGAGCCCTATATTTATTACATGGGCTTCAATATGTTGGATCCAGTTATTGGAGGCAGCAGTAAGCGGGCGCAAAAGTTACGCCAAGCCATTTCTATTGCAGTCAATTATGATGAAAACATCGCGATTTTTTATAATGGACGGGGGTTAGCTGCTCAAGGACCAGTTCCGCCAGGGATTTTTGGTTATAAAGAAGGCCAGCCAGGGATCAACCCTTATGTGTATCAGTGGAAAAATGATCGTATGAGTCGGTTGCCACTCAGTGTGGCTAAAAAATTATTGGTAGAAGCTGGCTATGCC
>SCSO01000458.1 GCA_004297865.1 Legionella sp. | reverse complement strand
CGGATTTAGAGGCATTAGTGAGGCCTTTATGTCCGAAGAGGGACGTATCCATATTGGTGATTTAAAGTACGTTTTACATACCAATGCGGTCTATAAAACCGGCGGAACCCTGTATTTAGGCGGATTTCATAGTGAAAATTACTATTCTCCCGATGTACCCAGCTATATTTGCTTTTTTTGCCAAAAACCCTCAGAACTCGGCGGTGAGACCGGCTTAATCAACATGGAAAAGATTTACCAAGAATTAAATGAAGGATTAAAAGCGAAATTATCACAAAATAATTTTTTTGTGGGCAAATGGCTGATTACCGAGGTCGCTGAACGTTATGACTTGCCTATAGAAACAGTTAAAACGATTTGTAAGCATTTTGATTTACCTATTATTGGGGAGCCAGGAAAAGAGTTTATTTTGATGTATAAACCAAATCTCTTTGAACATCCGCAAACTAAAAAGAAATCTTTACAAATTAACCTATTCGAAATTATAGGGTTGAATGAAGAGATGCGCCGTTGCTTTATGAATGATTACCAAGGAAAAACTTGGTTTTGGCATCGCGTAGTCTGGCGTTTACCTGTTTGGGTTTTAAAAGTACTTGAGACTTCCTATATCATGTGTGCGTCTTTCTTTTATTCACCCAAAAATGCCTTGACGATTTTACGTAATAAAATAAATGCTAAACGCGTTGCGCGGAATAAACCTATTCCGCCAACATTTAATGATAAGCGAGTGGGTAGTGTGTTTACTAAAGCTGATGTTAAAGAACTAGCGCAATTAATTCGCAAATACTATTCTTCTTGTTTGTGGCAGAGGGGTGATGTGATGTTAATTGATAATCGTAAAATCATGCACGCTGGAATGCCAGGATCAGGCCCGCGTTTAATTAGAGCTTTGATTTGTAATCCTTTAGAGATGAGTTATTCTCCTTCGGAGCAAAGTACTATTGATTGCAGAGAAAGAGTTACGGAAACTCTAGGGTTTCTTATGGCAAATAAGCAAAAGATAGAAGGAATGTAGCAATGTATCCCAACACCTACACTGTCACAACTCCAACCACATCCCGAATATGTTCCATCATTCGCATCGCCAAATACTCTCTAAACTCGGGCTGTAAATTCGCAGAAAACACCAGGTAAGATTGCTGCGCATGCAAATCATTCAACACACAAACATCCAAAACCGAATCAATAGTCAATAAATCATAATGTTTTTCTGCAATGGTTTGTGCTTTTAATCCCAAAAACTGCGTCGATGGATTATCTGCCATAAAACTGTTTTGAATATTAAGATTAATTAAAAACTGATTGCGGCGATCAAAACCCATTAAACGAGCCAAACAAACATTAAAAATCTTTCTATACGTTTTTGATAAACCTGATAATTGTGCATAGATTGCCAAGGCACAACGAATCAAAAATTTATTAAACACATTATTTTTCCTCCGCAAACTATAAGTGGAGGCTAATTTTATTAAACTAGGGCAACGTTGATAGAAACTAGTATGAATTTTTTCCTGGCGAATTTCTTCACTAAGAGCCAATAAAGTCATATTTTTTCTAAAGCCCACTTTAATAGGTTCTAAGCGTAAAAAACAACCAATAGTTGCATCATAATCCGGATCATCGCGCGTGGATTTAACAATATTAATATACAAATAACCGGTATCTCGCTTACGCTGTTCACTGCCATCGCGCAAGGCTAAAATTAAAGCAGCACAAAGCGCATCATGTAAACTAATTTGTTGTTGTGCACAATATTGTTTTAATTGCTCTAAATCATCCGTGTCGATTTTTTGATAAGTAGAATAGTTCTGACAATTCTTAACCACATAATGTGACGGAACAGTCAATAAACACGCATTTTTTAAATACTCATTCCAATACTTAAGATCTCTATCTAAATGATTTTCTAAATAGTGTTGTTCGTTCACAATGTATTTTTGATAATCCGCATCTTGGCTAATAATAGATTCGTTATGAGTTAAATACAGTTTAGATAATTGACTAAACAGTATATGCAAGGAATCTTCATCACAAATAATATGGGGCATGGCAATTTGCAATTCAGTGCGATCCTGCGGAAGATAAAAAAGACGAGCAATCACTAAGCTTGCATTTTTGGGCCAGGGATAAAGAGTACGTAATTCAGTCATGGATTTTTCTAAAGAACATTCAACTTCATCTACTAAATGTTCAGTACTTAAAACAAACTGCACCTCATCTTGCAAACGTTGTGCAGGACGGAGCTTCATTACTTGATACATCAGTACTTGTTGATTTTTAATCAAGGTGTGAAAGGCTGCTTCTAAACGTCTTTTATCGACATGACCTTGAACTCGTTGTCTGGCGACTATATTTAATTTACCTGCCTTAGGCTCAAAAGTATGTGACAGCCAGAGCATTAATTGAAAATCGCTTAGTGAGAACCAATCCATATTTAAAGGCGGCTCTAAGTGCAACTTTTCCTGTTGCGCATCTTGATTTTGTTCTATCAGTTGACTCAATTCGGCAATAGATGGGTGATGATACAAATCCTGGAATGAAATCTGCTTGGACATGTGATGATTAATTTGCGAAATAATTCGTGCTGCTGCAAGCGAATGACCTCCCAGCTCGAAAAAGTTATCATCAATACCAATTTGTTTTAAACCTAATTCCTTAGCCCAAAGCGCTGCTAATTGTTGTTCAATGGCATTACGTGGTTCACGATACTTTTCACTTAAATGAAATTCGGGAATGGTTAGAGCTGTACGATCCAACTTCCCATTAGCATTCAATGGAAAAGCATCCACACCGCCTTTGTCGGTG
>SCSO01000457.1 GCA_004297865.1 Legionella sp. | reverse complement strand
ATCGCAATTTAGATGTAAGTACTTTAAAAGAGTTAGCCATGCGATGGAAACCACAATTGATGAGTGGATTAACCAAAGAGTCCAAACATTTAGCATTAGATGATATTAAAGATTCAATCAACGAATTAATTTATTATCGTGAACATTTTATTAATTTGTCGGAAGTAAAAAAATGATGCAAAGAGAGCGATTAGAATTACCCAATGGTGCGGATAAATTGTTGTTACATTCCTGTTGTGCACCTTGTTCTGGTGAGGTAATGGAAGCGCTGATCAGTTCAGACATTGATTTTACTATTTTCTTTTATAATCCCAATATTCATCCGCTACAAGAATATGAAATTCGTAAACAAGAAAATATGAAATTTGCGATTAAGCATCAGATTCCTTTCATTGATGCTGATTATGATAAAGACAACTGGTTTGAACGTGCTAAAGGCATGGAATGGGAACCAGAGCGCGGTAAACGTTGTAGCATGTGTTTTGATATGCGTTTTGAACGCACGGCCTTGTATGCACATGAACATGGCTTTCCGATAATCAGCAGTTCTTTAGGGATTTCTCGTTGGAAAGATATGAATCAAATTAATGAGTCGGGCGTACGTGCAGCAAGCCATTATCCCCATATTGAATATTGGACTTACAATTGGCGCAAAAATGGGGGCTCTGAGCGCATGTATGAAATTGCCAAACGCGAGGAATTTTATAAACAAGAATACTGCGGTTGTGTTTATTCCTTACGTGATACCAATGCCTGGAGAAAACAAAAGGAACGCAATCGCATTAAAATAGGCATTAATCATTATTCAGAGGCTTAATTACTATGCATTCCCATACAGGAAGTCACGAGCATCATCATGGACCTGCACAGGAGGTGACCTATAATCGCGCCTTTTTAATTGCTATCTGCGCGAATGGTCTTTTTGTCTTATTGCAAATTGCTTTTGCGTATATTGCTAATTCCACCAGTTTATTAGCGGATGCTTTTCATAACTTGGGAGATGTGCTCAGCTTAATTTTGGCTTGGATTGCCACGGGTTTGATGAAACGCAAACCTACAGAAAAAACCACCTATGGATTAAAAAAGACCTCAATTTTGGCATCTTTGACCAATGGCATTTTATTGGTTTTTTCTTGCGGAGTCATCGTTACTGAGGCCATGTACAAACTGATTACCCCAACCGAAATTCAAGCAGTCTCCGTGATGATTGTTGCTGGAATAGGGATTATCATCAATTCAGCTACAGCGGCCTTATTTATGCGTGGATCAGATGATTTGAATATCCGGGGGGCTTATTTGCATTTAGTGTATGATGCTTTAGTGTCAGTAGGCGTTGTGCTCTCTGCAGTTATCCTCTATTTAACCGGATGGTTATGGATTGACCCGATAATGGGAATAATCATTGCTCTGATCATTTTGAAAGGCACTTGGGGGCTGTTTACCGATAGCTTTAGACTCATTATTGATGGTGTACCTAGTTCTATTTCTTTGGCTAAAGTTAGTGAGTCTCTACTAGCGCATCCAGGAGTAGAATCTATTCATGACCTACATATTTGGGCAATGAGTACTAAAGAAAATGCCATGTCGGTCCATTTGTACATGCCTAATGTTGAACTCAATGATCAAGCTCGCGCTGCTTTAGTGGCTGATCTTGATCATCATTTTGGTATTCAACATGTGACCATTCAAACGGAAAAAACCCAAACTGATTGTAATGATGCTTGTCATCATTAATCAGTTTGAGTCGCTATTTCCAACCCTTTTTTATAATTATAAGACGCTAAAAAAGGATCATTAAGTCGTTCATGTAATTTACCTAATTCATTGTAAGTCACTGGTCGTGGTTTTAATTCAATGGACTGTTCTAAATAAGTTCGTGCCTTACCCCAAAGATGCTGATTGATACACAGACGACCCAAACATAAAAATAAGGGTGCGGAATGAGGGTTCTTTTTAAGCAGAGATTCTGCGAAGCTTAAGCGGTTTTCGTTGCTAGGTAATAAACCGTAAAGATCCACTAAAGTGGTATTAAACTCTTTACGTAAACCTCGCCGTAATAAATTCTCGGCTTCTTCAAACTCATTATGACGAATAAGATAACGAGAAAACTCTGCAAGAATGTCGTCATCATGTTGTAAAGATTTAGGTAAAGAATTAAATAGAGTTTTTAAGGAATCGCTTTGATTTTGTTTGGCTAGATCTTGCATAGCATGCAAGTAAGTATTTTTTTGTACCTGCTCAAACTCGTCATGAGTAATGACTTCGTATTTTTTTAACTGTGGAAGTAATTCAATGAGTTGAGCCCAATCTCTTACTTCTTGGTACAAATGCATCAGTAACTTTAATACATAAGGATGGCGTGGAGCTAAATCTTGTAAATGCCTTAGAGTCGCTAAAGCTTGCTCCCATTGATGATTAGCTAATTGCAATTGCGCTTGCGTTAATTCAACCGCGATTTTCGCTTCGGGCATGGATTGTTGAGCTTCTCGTAAATAATGATCACGTAATTGACTATCACCCATTTTTTGCGCAGCTCTTGCAGCAGTTAAATAATTTAACAAGGGAGTATCGGTATTGGGTAAAGCTTGAATGAGATGGTTTTTAGCTTTTTGCCAATAGCCTTCACTGTATTCAATCAGACCTTTTCGTGTAGTCGCTTGCGCTTTTTGAGCAAGCCTTCTTGCATGCCAACGATTAATTTTTCCTGGTGTTCTAGCAATTTTATGACAGAGTTGTAGGAAAAGGTGTGCTAAAAGGAATAAAAAAATTATTGCAAACACGGCAAACCATACCGTCGTTTCAACTGTCCAATGATTAATAGAGATCAATACATAGCCAGGATCATAATTAAGCTGAACCCCTAAATAAACTGCGGCTAACAGCAGGAGAAAAGCAATGAATATACGCATCATTTACTCTCCTTACTATTAATCAACTGATTAAGTTGTTGTAAGGCATCGCTTGCAGGTGGTTTTTCTTGAGTTAAATTGATTTTTTGTAAGGTTTCAATTTGTTGAAGAACAGTTTTAGTATTTTGGTTATGTAGATTGAAACTGCGATTAAGATTGGTCAAGGCCTGGGTTAAAGCAAATTGATAGACCTCTGTGTTGCGATTTAACACCGCCCATTGTGC
>SCSO01000456.1 GCA_004297865.1 Legionella sp. | reverse complement strand
CAGGCGGGTTTTGATACTTCATTAAAAATTTTTTCGCCGAGCTCTCCTGGAAAGGGGGCTCTGGCAAGTCCTTCGGCTTCTTGGTTTAATTTACAACAAAATACAATTCTAGTCATAATCTTCTCAGGCAAAGGGTGCATTATGCTTTAATTTGCTTGGAAGGTTAAGAAGAATCAATCCGAACGATTTTTTACTTGGGCAAGTAAAATATGTTGCGAAAGTAATTGTTCTTGATCATGGGTTAAATTATTAAAACATACCGAGGTGCGATAATTATTTTCACTGTGATATTTGCTGTAAACTACCACCCCGTCAACGATAATGGGAATCATTTTGGGTTTGGTGTAAATAATTAATTTTACATTCGATTTTTCCTTCACTAACTCTGTCGTTTTGAAAGTTATCCCACCCAAACTTAGATTAACCTTGCGTAAGTGAATTTTATCTTTCATTAACAATTGTCGGGCAAGGAAATCGATTTTAGCATTAAGAAGATTAAGATAATGGGCTAAAGCGGGTTCTTTCACCCCAATGCCCTGGGTCAATTCTGCAAGTTCATAGTCAATATTTTGAAAATATTGCGCTGCCTCCATGTATTTTTGTCCATGTTCACCCAAAAGTTGATTGGTTATGGATAAATCAGAACAAAATTGTCCAGGTTCCACTAGGCGATAGTCAAAATAGATATGATCGTCTATGCGAAAGTGTTGGCGTCTCTCATGTAATGGCATAATAGCTCCATAAAATCCGTTTTATGAATTAAGTCTAGACTTATTTTGTTCGGTTTGCTCAATCTGGTCGCACTCCATCTTGACTGGCTTCTCTGATTCCGCTCTAGGCGCGGTTAAACCTAAAATTAAGGCCTTTTCTTGTCTTAACTGGACCATTAAGGGTGCTAGAGGATCAAAACGGTCAAAAACATCATCTTCCCGTTGATATAACTGTTTCATTTGTGCTGTAGAAGAGAGTTTAAAGCTTTGTAATGTATTCATTGCATCGATAGATAAGGATAAACTTTCTTCGCGAGCATGGGTGTGATTGGTGGCAGTGGCAGCCCGTTTAATACATTGGTTAAGAAATTCAATAAAATTAGGATCTTGTGTTTTTGCCCCAGGGATGGCGGCACATAATACCTTAATAAAATCTGAGGCTCTATCTAATTTAAGTGCCGCAGAGAATGCTTCATTTAACTGACTGGGAAGCTTCTCTGTAGGTATCATTGCAAATAATTGCTGTTGGGCATCAAAATAGAATTTCTTGAGGAGATGGGTGGCCAAGCCTTTATGCTTAGTGCCAGCAATGTGATCCTTTAATTTACTTTCAGCAACTAGTATGGCGTCGATTTTATTTTGTCGTCTTCTATCCTCAGGATTCATTTGATCCTGGTAATCCTTAAGGATTTGGAAGAGTTCCGGTTCTTTAGTTTGATTATAGGCTTTTTGTAAAAGTCGCAGATCTTCAGGATATAAATAACGAGTGGTTAAACTAAGATTGAGATCATTTTCTGGATGTAGCATATTTTCATGTAATTGATGTAAATGATTTTTGTTGATATGTAGGCTGTTTGCAGAAGCTAAAATCATACTTTCCCCCGCACCACGGCGTTTGATAAAATCAAACATTTCTTGCGAAACAGCATGTGGAAAACGAATTTGAATTAAACCATTATCCAGCGCTTCTATAGATTGAATTGGATTGCTATGCTTGTTAGTCCAAGGGTTTTTATAGGGACGCCCATCATCACAAAATAGCACGGGATTGTGTAACAGTTTTTCTATAATTAGCGCTTGTCGTAGATCTGTAGAAGAAACTTCCCCTTGCGTGGAGGGCAATACCTCTTGGAGCATATCTATACGTTCGGCAACTCTTTTTTTCAAGACTAAAGCATCCATTTCTAAGGCATGTACATCACTTAATTCCACTTTTAATCGCGCCCGCTCTTCTGCGCGCAGACTGGCTGTTTTAAGTCGTTCAGTGATCTCTTCTGCACGGTTATGATGTAACCAAGCACTTTGTTCCAGATATTGTAAAATTTGTTCTTGTAAGTCGATGAGTTGCATGATGCTAGCGAATTTAGCCACCATACTGGAATCTTCTACGAGAGTACGATTTCTGCCTTGACCGTGGCGGGTATATTTGCCCAGAAATTGGCAAGGGACTAAATTTAATCGTGAATCTAAAGCCATTTTTAAATCAGCCATTAATACCTGATCAAAAATATACCAAGAGCGATCATTTCTTAAGGCTTTATTTTGGCAGTAACCACCTATGGCATCAGTATCGCTGCATACATACAATAAGCCTAAATTAGCACCAGAATCATCCACAAAAAGATCGGCTTGAACTCCTTCACCCACAGGATTAATAGTGGAATAATGCGTGTATGTTTTTCCTTGAATACCTAAACCTGCAAAAAAAGTCTGCCCCTTAGCAAAATCTTTTAATAATCGAATATTATCAAAAGGAACAAATAAAGCAGGGCGGCCATCATAAGACACTGTTGTGGAATGAGTCGTATCTAGCCCCATCATACGGGAAATATTTAAAGCCATGGCTTCGCGCTGCACTTCAGTAATTTGGCCATTTTTAGGCAATTTAAGAATAGCTTCCGTCCGTAGTTGATAATTTCCCACGCGTTTGGCCTCATAAGA
>SCSO01000561.1 GCA_004297865.1 Legionella sp. | reverse complement strand
CCATTTTTAAGGACAATGTATAGAAGGAGATTGAGCGCACTCATTATGGGAGTGGCGCTCATCTCGCCACACACGGCAGCTGCAGCAGTGCGCATCAATGAGATCGCTTGGATGGGAAGTAGCGAGAACGCAAACGCAGAGTGGATTGAACTCTACAACGATGGAGGCGAAGACGTCTCGCTTTCAAATTGGAAGCTTACTGGACAGGGAACTGCTCCGAACATTACGTTGTCGGGAACTATCGCTGCAAATGGCTATTTTCTCCTTGAGCGCACCAGTGACGCAAGCGCGGCGCCAATGGCAGACAAAATATATACAGGCGCACTTTCAAATAGCGGAGATACCCTGACGCTTACAGATGGAACGGGTGCGGTAATCGATACGGTCATAGGCGGGTCTAACTGGCAGAGCATTGGGGGCGATAACGAAACCAAGCACACAGCGCAACGAACGGATTCTGGCTGGCAGACGGCACTTGCAACTCCTAAGGCGGCAAACAGTACGCAAGGAGAGTCGTCCACCGCAACGACGACCCCCGAGAGTTCGACGGCAACCACTACGCCTACCGCAACGGTGGGAGGTAGTAGTGCGCCCATTGTGCGCCCGAAGAGCCCTGCGCGCACGCTCTATGTTGATCCGGGAGTTGATCGTATAGTCGCAACTCACGTCACGACGCCGTTCAGAGCGCTCGCGTTCACGGAAGATGCAAAAGTTAAAGACGCGCGGATAACGTGGAGTTTTGGAGATGGCACACGCGAACTTGGTCACTCAGTACGGCATGCGTTTCGTGTTCCTGGAGAGTACTTGGTAGTCGTCCGCGCAGAGTATATGGGGACCCATGCGGTTGAGACACTGCGGGTACTCGTAGAGGACGCAAACGTAGCCGTACGCGCACATGAGGAAGGAAGCGAGATCACTAATAATGCTGACACCCTGCTTGACCTTTCAAATTGGAAACTCAGTGATGGTATCGCGTCGTTCACATTTCCAGACGATACGGCATTGTGGCCCCGATCGACCGTCGTGTTTCCTTATAGTGTGACGGGTCTTAGTACTTCAACCGCGCTTACCTTAGCGTACCCGGACGGGAGGACTGCAGTTGTCGGAGAGGGGATGAAACCTTTAGCGCAAACGGTTGGTATAGAAGTAGTACAGGAAGCG
>SCSO01000560.1 GCA_004297865.1 Legionella sp. | reverse complement strand
CCAATTTCGTCGAAGGCCGAAAGACCGCCAGCATCAACTTCGAGGTCCGCTACAAGTCCTCGCTGTCGATCAATCCCGGCTACACCTGGTTCACCGGCGGCCATGGTGCCGCCAATACCTACCGGGACCGCGATTTCGCCCAGCTTTACGTCCGCTACCAGTTCTGAGTCCGGAGCCTTCCGGACCCAAGTGGTCCGGAGGGCGAGGGCCGTTCCGGCCATGACGTGACGGTGACTCGGGACGGGGCTCACCGCTATACTTGCCGCGATTCGGGACAGCCGTCCGGGACCCGCCGCGGGTCCGCTCCCAGCCAAGTTTCAGCAATCCAGCGAGGGTATCCGTACATGAGCACCGAAGGCGTCGACACCAGCCGCCGCCGCTTCCTCACGCTTGCCACTTCCGGCATGGGCGTGGTGGGTGGCGCCGCCGTGGTCTGGCCGTTCCTGGCCTCCCTGCGGCCGAGCGCCAAGGCCCAGGCGGCCGGCGCCCCGGTCAGCGTCGATCTCTCGGCCGTCGAGCCGGGCCAGAAGATCAGCGTCACCTGGCGTGGCAAGGCCGTCTGGATCGTGCGCCGCACGCCGGATATGGTCGCCAGCCTCGACAAGGTCACCGCCGATCTGACCGATCCCGAATCGACGAGCTCGATCCAGCCCACCTACGCCAAGGGCGCGGGCCGTTCGATCAAGCCGGAGGTGTTGGTCACCATCGGCAACTGCACCCACCTGGGCTGCATCCCGACCTTCCGTCCCGAGCACCCGGCGCCGGACATCCACCCGCACTGGGAGGGTGGTTTCTTCTGCCCCTGCCATGGCTCCAAGTTCGACCTCGCCGGCCGCGTCTTCAAGGGCTCGCCGGCGCCCGTGAACCTGGTGATCCCCCCGCACCGCTTCGATGGCGACCTCACGGTCGTGATCGGCGAAGACCAGGCTGCGGCCTGAGTACCCAGCGAGCTCCGACATGGCCATCGTTCCCAATCCCTACAAGACCACCGGCGTTCTCGGC
>SCSO01000455.1 GCA_004297865.1 Legionella sp. | reverse complement strand
TGAATGGGATACTGCAGACGTCTCTCCCGAACTCATTGAGCTTATTGCCAACCAAAGGTTTATTCCAACTCAAGCCTTGTTACCCTGCTTGCACCATAAGGCCAATCAAGCCTTTCTTTATGGGTTATGGCAACTGCAATGGCTACAATTTATCGAATAAACAATAATATACCAGGAAATTTTAAACAACATGGTCTAATATAAAGCATAGGATGTATAAAATATGCATTTAATCACAAGGATAGATCATGAAAAGAATGCTATTAGTCTTCATAATGATTGCTGCCTCTGCTGCCTTAAGCAGTTGCGCTGATTGCTGCAATACCAGTGATAGTTGCTGCGGTAACAACAGTTACAGTGGCATTTGGTACTAATCTTTTAAGGTATGAAAAAGAATAGCTTTCTTGGAATTTCCGAAGAAGGATTCCATACCGTTGCCTATACCGAATGGGGAAGCGCCGAACCCGGCCTTCCCACGGTTATTTGTGTGCATGGCTATAGTCGTAATGGTCGTGATTTTGATGCCCTAGCCTCTTATCTTAGTATGACCGGACGGCATGTGTATTGCCCTGATGTAGTTGGTCGAGGGGATAGTTCTTGGTTTAAAAAAGCTCAGCATTACACATTCACCCAATACAGCACTGACATGACAACCTTGATTGCCCGCACCCAAGCTCATCAAATTGATTGGATAGGCACTTCCATGGGAGGCATTATCGGTATGATGCTTGCGGCTCTTCCTAATAGTCCCATTCGTCGCTTGATTTTGAATGATGTGGGAGCACAAATTCCTTTACATGGTCTTAAAAAGCTTGCCAAATGCGTGAGCAAAACTTTAGATTTTCCCAGTCTGCAGGCAGCCCAAGACTATTTCAAGTTAAGCCACAGTGAATTTGGCCCATTGACAGATGCACAATGGGAAACTTTAACGCAAAACAGTGTGGAACAACGTGGCAACAATCTTTTTCGCGTCAAAATAGATCCGGCCATTAAAAACCCCAAATCAACGACCCAATTTGTCAGTGACTTCCTGCATCACCCCCATAGAGCCTTGGAAGGATTATTTTACGACATCGATTTATGGTATCTCTGGCAGCAAATACGTTGCCCTGTGCTGATCATTCATGGCGCACATTCAGAATTATTAACGACTCCAATCATTAATAAAATGCGCAAGATTCACGATCAAACAGAGCTCATGGTGATCGAAGACGCAGGGCATGCACCCGCCTTATTAGATAGGAGACAGCATGAGTTGATTACTCATTGGTTAGACTCTACTCTTCCCAATAAACGAAACATCTGAGTCTTAAGCCCTGGTAAGCTCAATTTATGACTAAATAGGGTCATTACTGCACCTGTTAATACTAAGGCTATCCCCAAAGGACTCCAACGTTGCAGTTCCTCACCTAAAAGTAGTACTCCAAAGATCACCACAAATACCGGCTCTAATACCGATAAAATAGAAGCTTTTTCAGAGCTAATGTATTCCAAACTATAGAGTAAAAGTAAAATAGGAATAACCGTGGCAACAATCGCTATACCCATTAAATTGAGCCAGACTGAGGTTGATGTAGGAACCGCAAAGCTATGGGTTAATATAGCGACCCAAAAAGCGGTAAACATACAGCCTAAGCAAACCATGAGCGTCGACATATTGGGGGAAATGACATTCCTTTTGCTGGAAATCATATAGCAGGCATAAAAAAAGGCAGAGGCTATCGCGAGAAAGATACCTATTAAGTCAAAAGCCATTTTATCGAAATTCACTAATAAGGTCATTCCTATCAAAATAATTAACGTGGCGAGGTAATACACCTTGGGAATGTGTTGCTGATAAAGAAAATAATTGAGCAACATGATAATCACAGGATAAGTGAAAAAGATAACCATGGCTAATCCTGAGCCTATATATAAGCTGGAATAGAAATAAATCATCGTAGACACGCCATAAAAAAGTGTGCCGGTAAGAAATGCCATCCACAAGGATTGATAGGAGTCCTTACACTTGCGGATTTGCGGGAGAACATAAAGTAAAATGGCTATACTTGCGATTAGAAATCGCCAAAACAACATATTAGAGGCAGAAAGATTGCCATTGATAGCTGAAATCCCGAAATAACCGATAAAACCATACAGAAAACCCGATAAGATCGCATAAAAGGAACCTCGATTTTCTGCTGAAATAGTCATGACATCACCCAAAGTTGTTCAATATAGGAACAAAAAGTCCAATTATATCATATTTATGTGTTTTAGAACAATCAGATAGGCCAAAGAATTGCAATTTATCAGCTTAGCTCTATATATCAGAACCGTAAAGATTGCTCTAAAAACACACAAAAAGCTTCACATATTGACAATTAAAGATACACTGTGTACTATACCCGAAAGTTTTAAAGAGCCTTTTTTCATGTATCGCTTCCTAGCCTTAGTTGTTGTTTTTTTTCTTGTATCTCCTCATGTGTACGCAATAGAACAAGATCCCTGTCAAGAGAAACAATGTATGATTGTGGTTGATGCCGGCAGCACCGGTTCTAGATTGCATTTTTATACTTATGATACTGACGAGACTAACTCCCCTATCAATATTGAGGAAATTTGGTCTAAAAGAATTAAACCGGGTATTAGTCATGTGGAAGCCAATCGTTCTAGCATTGATGCCTATTTAGTAACCCTGCTCGCCGGAACCCCCCACTCCAATCATGTGCCCGTTTATTTTTATGCCACTGCTGGCATGCGTCTTTTACCTGCTGCCAAACAAAAATTGATTTATCAAGAAATAAAATTCTGGTTTGCACAACAGAATCAATGGCGTTTGATGGACGCGAAAACTATTTATGGTTCGCAAGAAGCACTTTACGATTGGTTAGCAGTTAACCATCAACTCGGCACTCTGCAATCCGTACAAACTAAGAGTGTAGGTGTAATGGATATGGGCGGAGCTTCAGTGCAAATCGTTTTCCCCGTGCAAAACAACCCAGACCTCAAAAATAATACTCTGGCCGAATTCAATCTTTATGGACAACACATTCGTTTAGCGGTGCGGAGCTTTTTGGGTCTTGGACAAACTGAAATGTCGCACCAATTTCTCAATTATGCCCCCTGCTTTGCTAACAACTATCCTTTACCAGATGGGTTTCTCGGAGAGGGCGATGCTTTGTCTTGCGTAGAAGAAGTGGCTTCTTTAATGAATGGCGTGCATAGCGTAAATAAAGAAATTCAACCTTTATTAGCTGCCAACCCAGTAAACATTTGGTATGCCATTGGCGGGCTTTCATTTCTTGCGGATAATTCAGTTATTCATTTTAATAATTATCAATTAACTAACGAACAATTATTGCAACAAGTGGACAGCAAAATCTGTCATCAAGAATGGGATGTGTTGGATGAGCAATTTCCTAACGAAGAATACCTTTACCAATTTTGCCTCTTGTCAGCTTATTATTATGCGCTAATGGTCGAAGGTTATGGACTACTTCCTAATGAAACAATTAATTATTTGCCTTCCAGCCAAAATCTAGATTGGACTATTGGGGTCGTGTTATATCCACGACTCACAGTTCTGCAATAGAAAAATCAGC
>SCSO01000454.1 GCA_004297865.1 Legionella sp. | reverse complement strand
GAACGTTGAAGTCTGTTCTTTATGTCATCCTTTCTACACAGGTAAACAAAAATTAGTGGATACTGGTGGTCGCGTACAGAAATTCCGTGATCGTTATACCCAAAAAGACTAAGAATTCTTATTTCTTGATTTTTCTATAAAAAAGGCGCATTTGATGTGCCTTTTTTATGGAAAACGCTTCAAAACGAGATGATCTGTTATTGGTTTGGCTGGAATAGAGAGTGTGACCCTTGGAAGATGAACTAATTAAGCAACGTGCTCTGGATTATCATGAGTTTCCTACCCCTGGTAAGTTAAGTGTTCACATTACCAAACCCACCAATTCTCAGGATGACTTATCCTTAGCCTATACTCCCGGAGTCGCGGCTCCAGTGATGGCTATTCACGAAAATCCTGAAAATGCTTATCGTTACACCAATAAAGGCAATTTAGTCGCTGTAATGACCAATGGTACCGCGGTCTTAGGTTTAGGTGACTTAGGTCCCTTGGCTAGCAAGCCAGTGATGGAAGGTAAGGCCGTTTTATTTAAACGTTTTGCTGATTTAGACGTGTACGATATTGAGATTGACGCCCACGACTCCCAAGCTTTTATTGCCACCGCAAAACGCATTGCTCCAACCTTTGGGGGTATAAACTTAGAAGACATTAAAGCACCTGAGTGTTTTGAGATAGAGCAAGCCCTTTCAGAGCAGCTCAACATACCGGTCTTTCATGACGATCAACATGGTACTGCCATTGTGGTTGCAGCAGGTTTATTAAACGCGCTGGAATTACAGAAAAAACAACTGTCGGCAGTCAATATCGTCTGCATCGGAGCTGGTGCCGCAGGGATTGCTTCCATGCGCTTATTAGTGGCTTTAGGTGCTGATAAAGAGAAAATGCTGCTTTTGGATACCAAAGGGGTTATTCATTCTGGACGCACCGATTTAAACGCTTATAAATTTGCCTTTGCCCGCACTACCGAATGCCGTACCTTAGCAGACGCACTTCAAGATGCCGATGTGTTTATCGGGGTGGCAAAGCCTGATTTATTAAGTGCGGATTTATTAAAGCTGATGTCACCTAATCCCGTCATTTTTGCTTTATCCAATCCAGATCCCGAAATTAGACCTGAACAGGCTCACCAAGTACGCGATGATTTAGTGATCGCCACTGGCCGCAGTGATTATCCTAATCAGGTGAATAATGTATTATGTTTTCCTTATATCTTCCGTGGTGCATTGGATGTGCGTGCCACTTGTATTAATCAAGCTATGCAGATTGCTGCAGTTGAAGCGATTCGTCAACTAGTGCATGAAGCAGTTCCTCAGGTAGTCAAGGATAATTACCCCGGAGTAGTTAATTGGGAATTTGGTCCTGACTATATCATTCCCAAACCTATTGATCCTCGTTTGCGAGACAGGGTCCCTGCTGCAGTTGCTAAGGCTGCAATAGCTAGTGGCGCCAGTCAATTAAATCATTTAAAGTAAAAATTAGGTAGGGCACCTTCTTTAGTTTCTAGAGAGGGTGTTTTTGCTTGCTTGACCCAATTGTTAAGGAGATTATTTTGCGATCTGAAAAATGGAAAAAATACTACACGATTATTGGTTGGCTTATTTGTGGACTAGGCGCGATATTTTATAGTTACGAATATTTGTTACGTATAGCACCCAGTGTTATGGAAAATGCTTTACGCGCACATTTTGATTTATCTGCAACTGGGTTTGGAGCAATCTCTTCTATCTATTATCTGGCTTATGTCCCTATGCAATTACCTGTAGGGGTTTTGCTTGACCGTTATGGTCCAAAACGTCTCCTCACCATCGCTTGCATGATTTGTGTCATTGGTACGTATTTATTCACCGGAACGTCTACCGTTTGGGTAGCTTCTGTAGGTCGCTTCTTGATGGGCTTTGGTTCTGCTTTTGCCTTTGTTGGGGTATTAAAATTAGGTACGCTGTGGCTTCCCGAAAACCGTTTGGCGTTGATCGCAGGTTTGACCTCGGCTCTAGGACCTATAGGTGCGATGATTGGTGATAATTTCTTAGATATTTTTGTTGAACGCATTGGTTGGATTGATACTTTAAATGCTACTGCCATTTTTGGTATCGTGTTAACTGTCCTTTTATGGTTCGGTATTCATGATCGTAAAGGTCACCCTGAGCTACATGGTACAGTGCCTAGCATGAAAAAAGGTTTGGTGGACTTAGGGATCATTCTGACCAGCAAACAAATCTGGGTTAATGGCATGTACGGTTGTCTAGTTTACTTGCCTACTACTGTTTTTGCTGAGCTTTGGGGTATTCCTTATTTAAGACATGCG
>SCSO01000559.1 GCA_004297865.1 Legionella sp. | reverse complement strand
CAACAGCGAGTCCAATGGTCGCTCCCGCACTCCATCCAAGGGCAGTACCAATAACAAGGCCAAGTACTTCGCCTGTAGCACATCCGGTAAGACAGTGTAGCGTCGCGCTGAATGCTAATTTATTAAGGTTTGTATGCTCATGTTCCATATTAGCTTCGTTTTAGCGAATAGACCTTTAATATTTCCTTTGTCGCCTTATCGTGTTGCCCTTTCTTCATCTGCCCAATAACACACGTACTCAGGTGGCTTTCCATGAGTTGATCTTCTACTCCGGAGAGTGCACGTTTGATCGCTGAAGTTTGCGTAATAACGTCCACACAGTACGTGCCCTCATCGATCATCTTTTGTAATCCACGTACCTGCCCTTCTATTCTGCGTAACCGATTCATAATCTGCTTTTTGGTATCGACTTTCATTACCTCTATATATACCCCCCGGGGGTATATTGTCAACACCCATGATTAGGGTATGCTTTTCCTATGAACCACCACAGCAACTACGGGCGTCTCCTGCTTATGTTTGTGCTCCACCTTATTGCCATGTATGTACTTATGTACGCGATGGTTAATACATTCAGCAATATCCATCCCAACCATAACCAGTTCTACATGGCAGCACTCATGGCAGCACCGATGGTCATACTCGAGTTACTCATCATGGGATCCATGTATCCAAGTAAGCGACTCAACCTTGGCATTATAGGTGCGGGGTTAGTAGTGCTTGTATGTTCGTTTTTCTTTATTCGAGAACAGGTGGCAATTGATGACACACAGTTTCTGCATTCGATGATCCCGCACCATGCCGGAGCTATCCTTATGTGTGAAAAAGCATCAATTGAAGATTCTCAAATACTAGAACTGTGTGCAAACATAACCTCGAGCCAGCAGCAGGAGATCGATTGGATGAATGCAAAGCTCGAGTCACTACAATAACCAGCGTCAATGATTGAGTGCTAAGGATTTAGGACTGCCACTGCATAGTTAAGATACGCAGCAAAAAACACCCACACGATATACGGGGCGAGGAGAAATGCTGCCTTGGGTGACCTTGGATACGTGAGTATCGCAACCCAAAGTGTTAGGACACCGAGCAAGAGTGCGCACCCTATTGCAGGAACAAGCAAATGAAAATGGAAGAAGATAATACTCCACGCAAAATTGACGAGGGTACTGAGCGCAAAGCCCCCCATAATCCATCGGAAACGAGTATCGTGCGGTGTCTTATTCCAGATGATGAGAAGAGCCCAGGCGGCAAGGACGTATATCACTGCCCATATGAATGCAATA
>SCSO01000453.1 GCA_004297865.1 Legionella sp. | reverse complement strand
GGGGTAATAGGTTCATATTTCTGCGCAATATAGCAATAAAAACCCGAAGGAAAAGGCCACAACATACGCCCTACTTCATCTAAAAAGGTTAATTTCTTAATTATTTTGGCATTATTGATGGGAGGGATATAACAAAAATTACTTAACGCAATCTGCCGATAGCCTCTTTGTAATAAGGCGCGATTAAGATTAAATGGCGAGCGCAATTTCACTTTATGATCACCAAAACAATGCAATAACCCACTTTTCAATGCAGCACCCCAGAAGCTCCAAGGATTGATGCATAAAAAAATGACATAGCCCATAGGCTTTAAAACTCGGTCTAATTCGTCAATTAAGCTAAAGTTATGACTAAAAGGCTCCAGAGTTAAGGGGGCAATCACGCAATCCACACTATTACGATCTAAAGGGAGTTGATTATAAATGCATTTTAACTGAATGGGATGGTCTAGGAGCACCGGAGAAGCCACCCATTTTCTTTGGTAATTCAATGAGCTAAGCCAAGGATTATCTCCGCAATTACCTAATTGCAAAAGGATTTCTGCATGCAAATAGTCATTACAATGCCCTAAATCAACTGTAAACTCTTGGGCAACGGCAAGCCCTAACGGGGTTTGAAACCAGTCATTTAGTGATCGCGCCATTTTTTTTTGTGATTCAGCTAACAAAATTTCGCCTTTTAGAAGTTAAGTGATCAATAAAGAAACGCCTTTTCTTAAAAAAATTCATGATTTTCAACAGTTTTCGTAAAATTAAGTATATACTTATTTAGGGAAAGAAAAGTAATTTTATTTCCACCAAATCGTGAATTTTTTTGATAATTTAACTATAGTTAAACTGTATATATAAATACTAAGAAAATTATGGTGTTAGCATCGGATGAACAAAGATTACAGGGAATCGGACAATTACTAGTCCTTGAAAAGCTTTTGGAAAAACCAAAGGCTATAGAGTGCAGTAAGCTTGCTGCTGCCGAAAAGATTTCTCTTTTACAATACCTAGTTAAAAATAAAATCCTGACTGGCGAGCAAATTGCCTTTACCTCAGCTCAAAGCTTCGGTGTGCCTATGATGGATTTAAATGCCATTGATATTGAATCCATACCTATCGCCTTAGTTAATGAAAAGTTGATTCGCCGCCACACTATGATTCCTCTGTTTACTCGCGGAACCAATTTATACTTAGCTACCGATGATCCCAGTAAACAATCTTCATTAAAAGAAATACAATTCCACACCGGGTTAAACACCAACGCAATAGTTGTTGAAACCGATAAGTTATTAGCCTTAATCGATCATTTACTCACCGCTAAAGATAGCCAAGGCTTAGCAGAGTATGTAGATGATTCGAGTGATTTGGAAGGCCTAGAGATTAGTGCAGACGATGAAGATCCTGAGGCAGATAATGTATCTTCCGTTACAGATGATGCTCCTATCGTAAAATTCGTGAATAAAATTCTTTTAGAAGCTATTAAACAAGGGGCATCAGATATTCATTTTGAACCCTTTGAACGCGACTATCGCATTCGTTACCGTCAAGATGGTATTTTACATGAAGTGGCCACACCGCCAGTAAGTCTCTCCTCTCGGATTACCGCGCGAATTAAAGTTATGTCCAACTTGGATATCTCTGAGCGTCGTATACCTCAGGATGGTGGTTTTAAAATGAAGCTGTCCAAAACACGAGCCATTGATTTCCGGGTGAGCACCTGCCCTACCGCCGGGGGTGAAAAGGTGGTTATGCGGGTATTAGATGCTGCCGCAGCCAAATTGGGTATTGAAGCCTTAGGTTTTAGTGCCCTTCAACGCACGCATTTTCTTAAGGCAATAGAACGACCTCAAGGAATGATTCTAGTAACTGGGCCTACTGGTAGTGGTAAAACCGTTACTTTATATACCGCTTTAAATATCTTAAACACCATAGAAGTTAATATTTCCACCGCCGAAGATCCCGTGGAAATCAAAGTTCCTGGAATAAATCAGGTGAATATTAATCCTAAAGCCGGTCTTACCTTTTCCGGAGCTCTTCGCTCCTTCTTACGTCAAGACCCTGATATTATCATGGTGGGAGAGATTCGTGATTTTGAGACGGCTGAAATTGCAGTTAAAGCCGCACAAACAGGTCACTTGGTGCTCTCCACTCTCCATACCAATAGTGCCGCGGAAACATTAAACCGTCTAGTGAATATGGGTATACCGACCTTCAACATCGCTAGCTCCGTAAGTATTATTGTTGCACAACGCTTAACACGTCGCCTATGTGAGCATTGTAAAACCCTACGCGATGATTTTACTCCTCAAGGTCTTATTGGCTTAGGTTTTAAAGAATCTGATTTAGAAGGGATTAAGTTATACAAAGCCGTAGGTTGCAGTCAATGTACTGCTGGATACCGCGGGCGGGTCGGTCTCTATGAAGTGATGCCCATTAGTAAAACCATTGGACAAATGGTTATGACTGGAAGCAATTCTATAGAAATTTTAAAACAAGCTCAGTCTGAAGGGATGTTAACCATATTTGAATCTGGTCTAGAAAAAATAAAAGAAGGTGTTACTACTATTGAGGAGGTCAATCGGGTAACCGTTGAATAAGGACATGGCAACGACCAATGCAAATGAAATAACAACCTTCCAATACGAAGGACTCAATAAAGCAGGCCAAAAAATGACTGGAGAAATTCAGGCTAGAAGTCTTGCTTTAGCCAAAGCCGAACTGCGTAAACAAGGGATTATGATCAATAAGGTCGGCAAAAAAAGAAAACCCTTTTTCGATAAAAAAAACAAAAAAATTAAACCCATGGATATCACTATTTTTAGCCGTCAATTAGCGACCATGATTGAGTCTGGGATACCTTTAGTGCAATCTTTTGACATTGTTGCTAAAGGTCAATCCAATAAACGTCTTACGAATTTAATTGAAGATATTAAGCATGATGTGGAAACAGGTCTAACCCTTTCAGAAGCACTAATAAAACACCCAATGTACTTTAATGAACTCTTTTGTAATTTAATTGATGCAGGAGAAAAATCAGGTTCATTGGATATTATGTTGGACAAGGTAGCCACCTACAAAGAAAAAATTGAAACCATTAAAAAGAAAATTAAAAAAGCACTAACTTATCCTATGGCAATTTTAGTAGTCGCTTTTGTTGTTACCGCAGGCTTATTAATCTTTGTGGTGCCGCAATTTGAGTCTCTTTTTAAAGGCTTTGGTGCAGACTTACCAGCGATGACTAAAGCAGTAGTAAATATGTCTGCTTTTTTCCAATCTTATTGGTATTTAATTTTCGGTACTCTAGGCGGAGCCATTTACGCGTTTATCTATGCAAAAAATCATTCTCTAGAGTTTGCCCAACGTGTAGATCAAACTCTTTTACGTTTACCCATTATTGGCCCAATTTTAGAAAAGGCCGCCATAGCACGCTTTACTCGTACGCTCTCTATTACTTTCGCTGCAGGTTTGCCTTTAGTAGAGGCGCTCAAATCAGTTGCTGGAGCTACTGGTAATATCGTGTACTCTAAGGCCACCGATAAAATAAGAGAAGAAGTATCAACCGGACAACAAATGAACATCGCCATGGCGAATACTCATTTATTTCCTAATATGGTCATACAAATGGTAGCTATTGGGGAAGAATCAGGTTCTTTAGAAAAAATGTTAAGTAAGGTTGCTGATTTCTTCGAAGAAGATGTAGATAATGCGGTTGACTCCTTGAGTAGTCTTCTAGAGCCCATTATTATGTCTATTTTAGGTGTTTTAGTGGGCGGACTAGTAATCGCTATGTACTTACCCATCTTTAAATTGGGATCCGCTGTTTAAAAATAAAAAGAAGGCGACATCAGCATATGTTAGAAGAGCTCATACTGAATCATCCTGGATTTCTTTATTTATTCATCGGTATTTTTTCCCTGTGCGTGGGTAGCCTCTTGAACGTTGTTATTTATCGCCTTCCGCTGATGTTACAAGCCGAATGGAAACAACAATGCTGCGAACTACTTGCCATTGAGCAGGAAGAACCGCCAAAGATTAACTTATTTTTCCCACGCTCTTTTTGCCCCGAATGCAAAACCTTAGTGAAAGCCTGGCAAAACATCCCTATTTTAAGCTATTTATTATTAAAGGGTCGTTGCCACCAATGCCATGCTGCAATTCCCCTGCGCTACCCTTTCATTGAGCTTTTAACCTGTCTTTTATCCTTATTTGCAACCTGGCATTTTGGTTTTACCTTGCAGCTGCCTTTTATGCTTCTAGCTATTTGGTTGTTAATTCCTTTATTTTTCATTGACTTAGAGCATCAGTTATTACCGGATAGTTTAACTTTAAGCTTGCTTTGGCTAGGGCTTATAGCGAATACGCAAAACCTTTTCACTGCTCTACCTAATGCCGTGTTATCAGCTGCAGGCGCTTATCTAGCCTTATGGCTCTTTATTAAACTTTTTTATTTAATTACTGGTAAAATTGGTATGGGCAATGGGGATTTTAAACTTTTTGCAGCCTTGGGTGCTTGGTTAGGATGGACCTGTTTACCACTAATTCTGTTACTTTCTTCCATAGCTGGGGCTATTAGTGGAGCAATTTATTTAACATGGAATAACAAATCCAAGGACACAACTTTGCCATTTGGTCCTTTTTTATGCATAGCTGGCCTGATTTCACTATTTTGGGGACAGACTATCATTAATACTTATTTGATGATGTGGCATTAAGCTTTGCGCCGTTGCATGATAGCAGCAAAAAACTCAGG
>SCSO01000452.1 GCA_004297865.1 Legionella sp. | reverse complement strand
TGCCGGCTGATCCAGATAGAGTAAATAATTTAATGCAAGATATGTATCAAGGGTTACAACGTTATCTCGCTTTAAAAAATATCGATCTAACTAGCGTGAACCAAAGAGATTTTCCTGGAGAAGAACCCGATATTACTGAGGCAATGGAAGTAGAACCGTCTCAAGCAATGGACATCGACCCAACTACTCCAGGCCAATCAAGATAACTTCATCTGTCATACCCGCGCAAGCGGGTATACCACATCCAATCAATTTATACACAGTTCGCAGCTTCCAACCTTTCCTGCGAACCAATATCAAACCAAAATCCACTATGCAATCTTCCCAGCACCTTATTCTCTGCAACCAATTGCCGAATTAAAGGCGTCACAGAATAACGACCTTGCTGACATCCAGAAAATATTTCCGGTTGATAACAAGCAATACCTGCAAAGGTATAATCTAAATTCGTGTTAGTCAGGGTATGGTTGGGACTTAAACCAAAATCCCCATGATGCAGTAAGCCGGGATTATTCTTCACTAAGATCATGGTGAGAAATTCATTATGAGCTGGATCAATGGAAGAAAAATCAAAGTCGGTATAAATATCGCCATTGACTGTAACAAAACTATCCTTACCTAATAAAGGTAAAGCCTTCACAATGCCGCCACCTGTTTCCAAACCCCCAGGTGTTTCCGGAGAATAACAAATTTCTACTCCATAACGACTTCCATTGCCTAGATACTGGCGGATTTTTCCGCCCAGATAGGCATGATTAATCACTATACGTTCAAAACCAGCCTTTGCTAAATTCAGCACATGATGTTCAATCAACGGTTTTCCTTGGACCAGACACAGCGCTTTAGGTATCTTTTCCGTTAAGGGTTTTAAACGTTCTCCGCGACCAGCGGCTAAAATCATCGCAGTTTTCATGGCAGTTCTACGCGGTTTTTGAGAAAGTGGAAGAAAGGATGTAATTCCTCATAACTTTCGGTACATTCAAGAGTGTATTTTAAAGTCAGTGGTAAATCTTTAAGATAACCTGATTTGTTGTCGCGCAAATACAAACGGCTAAAGACGCCCAACACTTTTAAATGACGTTGTAATCCGCAGAGGTCAAAGGCACGAATAAAATCAGGCAATTCGTAATGGCTGCGAGCTAGCGGTTGATTCGCATAAAAATAGGTTGCCCATTCAATCACTTTGGCTCTAGGCCAAGAGACATAACAGTCTTTAAGTAAAGAAACTAAATCATAAGTAAGAGGCCCACGCATGGCATCTTGAAAATCAATCACTCCCAGGCTGATATCTGTAGCATTGTCTACTAACATGATATTTCGCGAGTGATAATCTCTGTGAATAAAAACCAAAGGTTGTGAGGCCACTTGATTGGCAATCCAATCCATAGTTTTCTCAATTAAGTTCTGTTCTTGCGTTTCTAGGCTTAAGTTAAGGTATGCATTCAAAAACCATTCAACACAAAGATTCATCTCTTTTAGCATGAATGTTTTGTCAAAATAGGGTAATAAAGGGTCATCTATAGGACAGTCTTGAATTTTCAATAAGGTCTTAATGGCATCCTGGTAAAAGTCATCCGCGGTTTTATTATTCAACTGATCTAAAAGTAATTGGTTGCCAAAATCACTTAACAATAAAAAGCCCTGCTGCTTATCTTCAGCTAATATTTGTGGGGCTAAGACATTATAATTTGTTAAAGTCTGGGCAACATGGATGAAAGGTTCTAGATCTTCTTTACCTGGAGGTGCGTCCATTATTACTTGAGAGAGACCTTGGTATTGTAAGCGGTAATACCTTCTAAAACTGGCATCTCCAGCAAGTGGAGTTAAGGCATAGTCGTCACATTTTATGACATTTTCAATCCACTCTTGGAGTGCGTTTTCTCTTGCATGCATGCTATACTTCCCGACTTAATAATAAAGACCACACTATGATTAAGAACCAAAAATAAATCCACGGTGTGCATAATAAGGCATTTTGAGAGCCGTGAACATTAAGTTTTACTCAAAGTTTACCAGTTTTTTTACCCCAATCGCCTGTTTGCGAGGTTTTTTCTTTGGTTTTTTACTTTATCAAGTCTTTGCCTCCGCGGCCCCTCTTATCGAAGAACCTGTTCAAGCATGCGTCATTGCCCGCGAAATAAGCCTAACTGATGCTTTAAGAGCGCATATAGCCGATTGTTTAGGCTGGCAACCTAATGATTCCATTTGTCTGGGCACCTATAGTCCGATCACCATAAATGCACTGGCCCAAGCTGACGAAATAAAGATTATGGCAGACAGTGCCTCTTTTTATCATGATAAACGCTCGATCTTGAAAGGGCGTGTGGAAATCCAACAAGGTGAACGGATAGTGAATGCGCAAACGGCCTATGTTTACCGCGATGCTAAAAATAACAAAATCAATCGCATTGAATTTTTAGAAGATGTACGCTTTTTAGAGCCTGGACGTTTAATGATTGCTAGAAAAGCGATTATTAATCCTGAAGATAAATCAGGAGAGGTGCAAGACGTTCTATACCGGTTTAATGTGGATAGAAAAAAAGCAGTACTTCCTTCATGGGGGCGGGCTAGCTTAATTCAACGTTTTCCCAATAAAGATTATTTGCTAAAACGAGTGACCTATACCACCTGTTCTCCCCAGGATAAAGGGTGGATGATTGAGGCGGACTCTATTGCTTTGAGTGATGCCAAACACAAAGCAGTCGCGCGAAATGCGAAGTTACGCATTCGCCAAATCCCCGTTTTTTATTCTCCTTATCTTAGTTTTTCTACCAATAAGGAGCGTAAATCAGGTTTCTTAACCCCTATCGTGGGTTATTCAAATGTAGGTGGTTTGAGTCTAGGTATTCCTTATTATTTAAATCTTGCACCGAATTATGATGTAACGCTGATTCCTAATTATTATTCGGAAAGAGGCGTAATGCTGGGTGCAGAGTCTCGCTTCTTAACGCCGCACAGTGCGGGTGTTGCTTGGGGTAATTTTTTACCCCAAGATAGAGCGTATAACCATTTCTTGAAAAACCTGGAAACGCAATTTCCTTGGGTCAGTGAAAGTAGTACGAATCGTTGGTATATGGGAATACGCGATACAACGCAATTGGCTTCTAATATCCAATTGAATATCAATGCGCAACAAGTATCTGATGATTATTACTTGCAAGATTTTAGCTCTAATTTGGCCTTATTAACTCAACGACAATTATTGCGACAAGGCGATCTGACTTTCCAAAGTGATCATTGGCTGTTAAGCGGAATGGCGCAAAGTTATCAAACCCTACATCCTCTCAATGAAACACCGGTAAGTGATGTCTATGAACGTTTACCACAACTTAGAGCAGCGGGATTTTATTCGGAATTACCTTGGAATGCTAATCTCAATATTTTAGGGCAATATGATCAATTTTTCTGGTCAACTGGACGTTGGAATCTACTCTCAGTTACGCAACCTCAAGGGCCTAGATTACACTTTAATCCTATTTTGACTCTTCCACAGGTTAAACCTTGGGGTTATTTCACACCCTCTATCCAAGTAGTCGAAAATTATTATCAGATTCAGAATAAATGGGGTATGCCTAATGCTGAAATGAATCGTTTGATTCCACGTGCTAGTGCAGACGCAGGTTTGTTCTTTGAGCGTGATTTACACCTTTTTAGGTCGACCTACACACAAACACTTGAACCGAGGCTCTATTATTTGAATGTCCCTTATGCCAATCAGGCGACTATTCCTATTTATGATTCTGGTAATATGATTTTCAATGCGGATCAATTATTTAGAACCAATCGTTTCTCTGGATTTGATAGGATTGGGGATGCTAATCAATTGGCCTATGCTGTTACATCGCGTTGGTTATTTGCTGATACTGGTGCAGAGCGAGCTTCATTTACTGTGGGGCAGATCAAGTATTTCGCCGATAGAAAAGTACAACTCTGTCAAAGTCCTACGGGCTATTGTGTGGAAAATCCCAATTCTTTTGGAGCAATTTCGCCTACTTCCGGCACTTCACCTATCGCTTCCCGCGGGGTTTATCATTTTAATCCGGTTTGGGGAATTACTGGTGATTACGTTTGGGATCCTGCTACGCGTTACACCAATAATGCTGCCTTAAATTTTCATTATCAACCTAGAGTAAACCAAATATTGAATTTTGGTTATACCTATTTAGTTAATGGTGATATGACCCAGGTTAGACAACAAGGTACGCAAAACAACGCCCTTCATCAAGCAACGGTGGCTACCGCTTGGCCCTTGCGGGATAAATGGAATTTCGTGGGTGCTTATAATCATAACATCAGCAAAAATTACAGCATGATGTCACTCGTTGGTTTAGAGTATGATACCTGTTGTTGGGCAATGCGAGCCTTAGCAGGAAGAACGTTCCAAAGCTTAAATGCCAATTTTGATCCGCAGTACAATAATAACATCTATTTCCAAATTTTATTAAAAGGATTAGGATCAGCTGCAAATAGTGATCCTTCATATATATTAACTACCTATCTACCAGGGTATAATGATCAATTTAGAGATTGATTATTGACAAAAATAAAACAAAGTTGCTTGTATTTTGATTAGGAATAACCTAAATTGCCAGGCAAAAGTAAATGAGGAAACGGGCATGTTCAAAAAAATAATATTGGCATCTGTACTGTTATGTAGTTTTAGTATGGCTGAGGCCAAACAACTATTAGATAAAGTAGTCGCTGTGGTCAATGATGGTGTCATTACTTCCAGTGAGTTGGATAAACAAGTTGCATTATCTAAAAAGCAGATAGAAGCTCAAAAAATGCAAATGCCTGCTGAATCGGTATTGCGTAAGCAAGTTCTTCAGCATCTCATTGATGTGGATTTACAGATGCAAATGGCCAAACAACACGGAATTACTGTTGATAGTACCGAGTTAAATGAAGCGATAGAAAAAATCGCTACAATGAACCATGTCACCTTATCACAATTGCGTGAAGAATTAGATCGCCAAGGTTTTAGCTGGGCAGAGTATCGTCGTAATATTCGTAAAGAAATGATCCTTACTCGTTTACAACAAAAAGCAGTAGGGAAAGATGTTACTGTGACTAATGAGCAAGTAGAGCAATATTTGCAAACTACACCCACCATAAATAACACAGCGTTAACCTATCATCTACAAAATATAGTTATCCCATTGAGTGAAGAACCTACCACTGAAGATCTTAAGAAAGCACAAGCCGAAGCTCACAAGTTACTGGAAAAAATTAAAAAAGGTGAGGACTTTAGCCGTTTGGCAATAGAAATGTCTAGTGGTGAGGTAGCGCTTGAAGGGGGCGATTTGGGCGAAAGACATTTAGCCGAATTACCCGAGATTTTTGCTAAAGAAGTAGTAAAAATGCAGGTGGGACAAGTATCAGGGCCTCTGCGTGCAGGTAATGGATACCAACTCATCAAATTGATTGCTATTGGTGGCGAGAATCAAAAACATATAGTAACCCAAACTCATGTACGTCATATTCTACTGAAAGCAGATCCAAGCATGTTGCCTTCGGATTCGCAAAAGCAAATTAATAATATTTATCAGCAATTAAAATCAGGGAAAAATTTTGCGTTAATGGCTAAACAATATTCTTTAGATGCAGCAAGTGCGACTAAAGGCGGTGATTTAGGTTGGGTAAATCCAGGTGAATTGCTTCCGGAATTTGAACAAGCGATGAATAAATTGCCCTTACATACAGTGAGTCGTCCGGTGAAGACCCAATTTGGCTGGCATCTAATAGAAGTGATTGCGCGTAAACAAAAAGATGACTCGCAAGCGTTTAAAAAACAACAGGTTAGACAGTTCTTACAACAACGTAAGTTTGCAGAAGCAGTCCAAAACTGGCAACAACATATACGTTCCCAAGCCTACGTTAATATAGTCGAAAAAGGATTAGCGTGAAGCCACTGCTGGTTAGCAGTGGAGAACCGGCAGGAATTGGGCCAGACATTTGTCTGGCCCTTGCAGAATCTGAGTACCCCGTCGTTATTTTAGGTGATCAATCTTTATTAGCGTCGAGAGCAAAGAGATTAAATCTACCAATTGATTTCGCTCTCTATCAACCAAACAAACCCCTTATTCATAAACCAGGACAATTAACGGTCTTTGACATTCCGTGTCACAGTCCAGTACAGAGCGGGCAACTAAATCCCAACAATGCACAGTATGTTATCGAGTTATTGGAACAAGGAGCCGCATTATGTGCCAGTGGAGAGTTTTCTGCCCTAATTACTGCTCCTGTACATAAAGGTAACATCAATGCAGGTGGCATAACCTTTACTGGACATACAGAGTTCTTTGCCGATTATTTCAAGGTCCCTCAAGTAGTTATGCTCTTAGCTTGTGCAGAAATGAAAGTAGCTTTAGTCACTACTCATTTACCTTTGCGCGATGTTCCTAATGCTATAAATAAACCTTTGATTATTCGTGTTCTAGAGCAATTACATCATTCTTTAGTCCAGGATTTTGGGATTTCAGATCCTTTGATTAAAGTGGCAGGCCTAAATCCCCATGCTGGTGAGTCGGGATATTTAGGCAGAGAAGAAATTGATATTATTAATCCAGCTCTGGAGCAATTACGCGCTCAAGGAATGCAGCTACTAGGACCATTACCAGCCGATACCATGTTTACTCAAGATAAAAATAAAGGTTGTGATGCTTATGTGGCTATGTATCATGACCAGGGTTTGCCCGTTTTGAAATATATAGGATTTCATCATGCGGTGAATATTACTTTGGGGCTGCCAATAATTCGTACCTCAGTAGACCATGGCACGGCATTAGAACTTGCAGGAACGGGACTTGCTAGTGCGGACAGTTTATTAACGGCTGTCCAAATGGCTAAAACGATAGTAGAAAACAGGACAGAACATGAGTCTAATTAGTTTAATTGCAGCAATGGATATGGCCAACGGTATAGGCAAGAATAATCAACTATTATGTCATCTTCCTGCCGATTTACAGTATTTCAAAGCGAACACGATTAATAAACCTATTATTATGGGACGTCATACCTTTGAGTCTATTGGTAAACCCCTTCCTCAACGTATTAATATAGTGGTTAGTACGACTATGTCCCCGCGAGATGATTTAACCGTAGTTAATTCAGTAGAAAAAGCGATCGAAATAACGCAGGAATATCAGGAAGTTATGATTATTGGTGGGGAAAAATTGTATAATTCGTGCATTTTTCTAGCTGATAGACTATACTTAACATTCATTCATCATCTTTTTGATGCGGATGTGTTTTTTCCACAAGTAGACGAAAACCAATGGCATTGCCAAAAGAGCGAATTTCGCCAGCACGATGAAAAAAACAAATATGATATGACCTTTAAAATCTTCTCAAGAGTTTGAGTAGTAATTATTGGTTATTCACCTATTCTATTGACCCTAAATAAGTTAAAAATATATCCAACATGGATTTCAAATAATCTATATGGTTTAGAGTAGTAACGTTATAAAAAAACTATAAAAAAAATTATAAAAACCATTTGACACTGAAAGTGAAATCAGTAGAATACGCAACACGCCTTCGGGGCAGATTCATTAAAAAGATAGAAGACAAACTGTGTGGGCACTTTGAAAGACCTTTGAGTGCTAAGAAGTAAATGAAGTAAAAAGTAAGC
>SCSO01000451.1 GCA_004297865.1 Legionella sp. | reverse complement strand
TAAAGCAATAGAGCGCGCCGCATCAGCTGCGCGTAACATAGAAGAAAAAAGGATATCATCACAATAAGCAAAGCCAGTTTTATCACCACTGACCGCACGAATTCCGACTCCTTTATCTAAAGAAAAACTCCCGCTTTTTACTTGTGAATCTTCTAAATACCAAGATTCATAACTAGTACTTTGAAAATACAAGTCAGCGTCGTCAATATGATGGTTCATCATCGTTTTGAAGAGTTTTTCAATACCACTTTCATCCAACGAAGCGGGAGCGAGTAGTAATTGTTTTGCTATGGTCAAAGCCGTTGTCATTTATTTACCTTTAATAATTTTTACGCTAAAACATGATGCTCAACGCAGGGAAATTGTTTGCGTAATTGTTGTAATCTCTGTAAATCAATTTCAGCAATTAATATACCCGAGCCGGACTCTTTTTGCATCAAAACCTTGCCCCAAGGCTCAACTACCATGCTGTGTCCATAAGTATGACGCCCATTTTCATGGTGCCCACCTTGGTTGGGCGCTAAAACGTAAGATAAGTTCTCAACGGCCCGGGCTCTTAAAAGAATTTCCCAATGAGCTAAACCGGTAACCGCAGTAAAAGCGGAGGGAACGGTAAACAATTGCGCTCCTTTAACGAGTAGCTGTTGGTACAATTCTGGAAAACGTAAATCATAGCATACGGTTAAACCAATCTTTCCAATAGGCGTATCGACTACCACCAGCTGATTGCCGCGTTCAATGGTCAAGGATTCTTGGTGGGCTTCGCTTTCAGAGACTCGCACATCAAAAAGATGAATTTTGTCATAACGGGCAACTTGTTTTCCATGATTATCATAAACTAAAGAGCTAGCACGTACTTTAGTGCCCTGTCCCTTCAAGGGAATAGTCCCAGCAATCACCCATAACCCCATGTTTTTGGCCAACTGGGCGATTTTTTCCTGAATAGGGCCTTTTCCTTCGATTTCAGCAACGTTGAATTTATCCTCTTCATGCATACCCATAAAAGCGAAATTTTCTGGCAAAACGACTAATTCCGCTTGTTGTTCACGGGCTTCAATCATAAACTCTTCAATTTGCGACAGATTTTCCCCTACTTGGGCCGAAGAAACCATTTGCACGAGCGCTACCTTTGCCATCATTTCATCCTAAATTTGATTACGCAGTTGTTATCATCTTACACTACTGCCATAAAGAACCCCAAAACAAAATTGACATAAACCATAATTCGCTTTAATAATGGCATGGGCTCAGGAAGATATTTCATTTACAACGCTTGAATTTCTGAATTATGCCCCCAAATATGCTAAACTAATACTATAAACAACTGGAGTTCTTAACGATGAATCCTAATGACGTCAACATCCTTACTCAGCGTAGTGAGTCTGTTCTCTCAACCCATAAAGTACTCCGTAATACTTACCTATTACTGAGCCTGACTTTCTTATTTAGTGCCTTTACTGCCTATATGTCTATGGCTATGGGTGCTCGTCCAATGAACCCTTTAATCATGATTGTTGGGGTTTATGGTTTGATGTTTTTAACTCACGCTTTGAGAAATAGTGTTTGGGGCTTAGTGAGCGTTTTTGCCTTCACTGGCTTCCTAGGTTTTACCTTAGGCCCAATTCTTAATTTTTACTTAACTGGCTTTTCTAATGGCCATCAATTAGTTGCTACTGCTTTAGGCGGTACTGGAATTATTTTCTTCGCTTTATCTGGGTATGCGTTAACGACCAGAAAAGATTTCAGCTTCCTGGGTGGTTTTCTTTTCGTAGGTACAATGGTTGCGGTTCTAGCTATGTTAGCTGGCGTCTTCTTCCAAATGCCTGCTTTACAGTTAACTATCTCTGCAATCTTTGTATTGATTTCTTCTGGATTAATCCTGTTTCAAACCAGTGAAATTATCCATAACGGTGAAACCAATTACATTTCTGCAACAGTAGGATTGTTTGTTTCAATCTATAACTTATTCGTGAGCTTGTTGAATATACTCAGTGCGTTTTCAGGCCGCGATTAATAAACTTTCATCGATTTCTAGCCCGGCTCTTTAGCCGGGTTTTTTTTAGGTTGGGTCATGACCCATGGCCGTCAGGCTAAGCGATATTTCAATCGAGTCTTTCCCGCGAAGGCGGGAATCCATCCCTAATTTAGTTCA
>SCSO01000450.1 GCA_004297865.1 Legionella sp. | reverse complement strand
CCGGTATGTATGTCAGTGGCTCCATTACTATCAAGGAGAAAACAGTTCCTGTTGCGATACTACTGTCTGCCATTCAGAAAATTAATGATAACGATGTAGTTTTTGTTCAGCAAGGCGATTATTTTGAGGCAACACCTGTAGTTTTGGGTGAAAAAGATGAGCAATGGGTAGAGGTTGTTTCAGGAATTGAAGCAGGCCAACCTTATGTCAGCAACAACAGCTTTTTTATGAAGGCTGAATTAGGAAAAAATGGTGCAAGCCATGACCATTAAGGACTAGAAATGCTTGAAAAAATAATTCGCTTATCACTCAAACATCGATGGTTTGTATTATTATTTACTACGGTTATCGCGGTATATGGTATTTACAATTATCAAAGACTGCCAATTGATGCGGTACCTGATATCACTAACGTCCAAGTGCAAATTAATACGGAAGCATCAGGCTATTCACCATTCGAAGTAGAACAACGTATTACCTATCCCATTGAGGTCGCAATGAGTGGCCTACCTAATTTAGATTACACGCGTTCTTTATCCAGATACGGATTGTCTCAGGTTACGGTTGTGTTTAAGGATAGTACCGATATTTATTTCGCACGACAGCTAATTAATGAGCGCTTACAGGAAGTAAAAGACAAACTTCCTCCTGGAGTTGGAACAACACTAGGGCCTATTTCAACGGGTCTTGGTGAAATATTTATGTATGTTGTAACCAACAAAACTAATGTGCCCGAAAGTCAGCGGTATAACGCAACAGAACTTCGCACCATTCAAGATTGGGTTATTAAACCCCAATTACGCAATGTCGAGGGTGTTGCTGAAGTGAATACCATAGGCGGATATGAAAAGCAGTTTCATTTGACCCCGGACCCCAACAAACTGGTGCGTTATGGCCTAAGTTTAGGCAATGTTGTTGAGGCTTTAGAGCGCAACAATGCAAACGTAGGTGCGGGCTATATTGAAACCAATGGCGAGCAAAATTTAATTCGTGTACCCGGACAAGTAAAGAACATTGCCGATATTGAAAGTATCGTCGTGGCAAATTTTGACGGTACCCCCATTCGCATTAGCGACGTTGCTAATGTGGATTTAGGCAAGGAATTACGCACGGGAGCGGCTACTGAAAACGGTAAAGAGGTGGTCTTAGGCACTGTATTTATGCTGATGGGCGACAATAGCCGAACTGTTTCTGAGCGTGTTGCGGCTCAAATGATTGAAATTAATAAATCCTTACCTGAAGGGATTGAAGCCGTCACAGTCTATAACCGTACTTTATTAGTCAACGCAACCATAAACACGGTTAAGAAAAACTTAATTGAAGGAGCGCTGTTGGTTTGTGTGATTCTATTTCTTTTTCTGGGAAATATTCGCGCAGCATTTATAACTGCCATGGTAATTCCTTTATCGATGTTATTAACCATAACAGGGATGGTATCGAACAAAATCAGTGCTAACTTAATGAGTTTAGGCGCGCTAGACTTTGGTTTAATCGTAGATGGGGCAGTTATTATTGTTGAAAACTGTTTAAAACATCTTGGGGAGCAACAGCATGCCCTACATCGAATTTTGAACTTAGAGGAACGTTTAAAAGTAATTGCTTTTGCAACCACTGAAGTCATTAGACCCAGTATTTTCGGGGTGTTCATTATTACAGTCGTTTATCTACCCATTCTGACACTCACAGGGGTAGAGGGTAAGATGTTTCTTCCAATGGCTGAAACCGTCATATTGGCTTTGCTCTCTTCGATGCTTTTTGCATTGACCTTTATCCCAGCAGCCGTTGCTATATTTTTGGGCGGCCGTGTTCAAGAAAAAGAGAATTGGTTAGTTCATTTTTTGTCTGAGGCTTATGCAAAAATGTTACGTCGATGCTTTCATGCCAGAAAAGCGGTTATCGGTATTGCGGTTGGTCTAATGGTTTTTAGTTTATTATTAGCGTTTAGATTAGGTGGGGAATTTATACCAAGTCTGGATGAAGGGGATATTGCCATGCATGCCATGAGAATTCCTGGAACCAGTTTAAGTCAAGCCATTGTCATGCAACACTTAGTTGAAGAGCGTGTGAGTCAATTCCCTGAAGTAAAGCGTGTTTTTGCAAAACTTGGCACCGCAGAAGTGGCAACCGATCCCATGCCTCCCAATGTAGCGGATACATTTATTATGCTAAAGCCGCGTACAGAATGGCCAAATCCTAACAAAACCAAACAAGAATTGGTTCAAGAAATTGAAGAGGCAGTGCAACAAATACCGGGTAATAACTATGAGTTTACTCAACCAATCCAAATGCGTTTTAATGAATTAATATCAGGAGTTCGCAGTGATGTTGCGGTAAAAGTATTTGGTGATGACATGAATACCTTACAAGAGGTTGGTGAGGCAATCAGCACGCAGTTAAAAAAGGTTCCTGGATCTGCAGATGTTAAAGTGGAACAGGTTAGTGGTCTTCCCCTCATAACAGTTGAAATTAATCGTGATGCATTGGCTCGTTATGGTTTACAGATTGGCACTGTTCAAGATGCGATTGTTATCGCCACCGGGGGTAAAAAAGGCGGAGAGCTTTTCGAAGGTGATAAACGATTTGATATTGTTGTACGTTTGCCAGAAAATTTACGAACCGATCCCAATGTTTTGCGCCAGATATTTATCCCTTTACCCTTGGCCAAAGATGGCGAACGGCATTTTATCCCGCTTAATGAAATAGCGAAAATGGTACGCAGCGAAAGCCCGAATCAAATAAGCCGTGAGAGTGGGAAGCGGCGTATCGTGGTCAGTGCCAATGTGAGAAATCGAGATTTAAGTTCATTTATTCATGAAGCCAAACTTTTAGTTGATCAACAGGTTAAAATTCCAAGTGGTTACTGGATTACCTGGGGTGGGCAATTTGAACAATTACAGTCTGCTTCGCAGCGATTACAAATTGTTGTGCCCATTACGTTGGTAGGGATCTTTTTACTGTTGTTTATGAGTTTTGGGCGAGTTCGTGATGCACTGTTGGTGTTTAGTGGAATTCCCTTGGCATTAACCGGCGGTGTGTTTGCTCTTTGGATTCGGGGGATACCCTTGTCCATTTCAGCGGGCGTTGGGTTTATTGCTCTTTCAGGAGTTGCGGTTCTAAATGGTTTAGTCATGATTACGTTTATAAATAAACTACATGAACAAAAGAAAATGTATTTAAAAGATGCAGTCTTACAAGGCTCGTTAGCAAGACTACGACCTGTTCTTATGACCGCGTTAGTAGCCTCTTTAGGATTTGTACCTATGGCCTTAGCCACTGGTACAGGATCGGAGGTTCAAAGACCTTTAGCCACGGTTGTAATTGGAGGAATTATTTCATCAACCTTTCTCACACTGCTTGTTTTGCCAGGGTTATATTATTTATTTCATGAGCGTAGAAAAAAACATTAGTGAAAGACTATTTTGTTATATGATGTAAAAAGCAGGTAAAAAAAAGGAGTTTAAAATGAATAATAGTAAAAAAATTATAGGGTTAATCGTAATAGCATTGTTGGGCACTAGTTTATTAATGTCCTGTGCTTCAATGACCCCTGAAAAAAAAGCGCATCCAGAAGAAGGGTATCAGGGTGGTTTTGGCGGAAATGGGGAACACCTTCATCCTGATGAAAATAAGCAATGATGTCTAAGGAATGGAAATTACCCTCGGGATTTTAATTTTAGCCTCAGTTGCTATTCATTAATGCTGCTTTCTGTTTTCATTTTTTTCATAAAAAGAAAGAGTTATTACTTTGTAGCAACTGCAATTATCTGACAGTGCAGCACTACTAGGATTTATTTCACTCACTGAAAATTAATGATGATGGGAATAACTTTATTCATGTTAATTATATAATTCAACTAATTTGCTTATTAGGAATTTCTATGAGAACTTTATCCTTCGCCTTATTATTGAGCTTGCTGTCAGTCAACACGGTGACTTTCGCTAATACAGATGAGCACGTATCGAAACATGACCTACCTAATATAAATACTGTACAATTAGCGCTTGAGAATACTTCGAATACAATTACGGCGAATACTACAAAAACAATTCGTTTCCAATTGCTGAACAATAATAAGCCACTTACTTTAGAAGATCTTAAGACAGTACATACAAAAAAGATTCATGTAATGGTTATAGATCCTACACTAACCGATTACTATCATATTCATCCTCTAATCGATAATAAAAGTAAGGACTTTATTTTTAAATTTACACCCAAAAATAGTGGTTCTTATCGAATATGGGTTGATATCACGCCTATTTCCACCAACAAGCAGTTATTTCTAAACACTGATATTGGTACTTCTTCGCATAAATACTCAATTGATAAGCAAGTTAAAATGAATTCCAATGTCGGATCCTATCAGTTTGATTTGAAACTAGATGGGCAACCTCGGGTTGGTAAGCCGATAATGGCAATGATTACTGTTACTAATAATGGAAAGCCTTTCAACGAGCTACAACCTGTTATGGGGGCATTCGCACATCTTATGGGGTTTTATGCAGATTACTCTTCCATACTTCACATACATCCTATGGGAAAAGAACCTAGCAAAGACTCTGAACGTGGTGGTTCCCAGTTAATGTTCCATTTAGAACCTCAAAAAGCAGGCTTCGTTAAGTTATTTGCGCAATTTCGCATTCATGAAAAAAACGTCTATGTGCCTTTTGGAATTGATATTAAACAATAGGTTAATTAGTCTGGCTTGATATTTGTTTATAAGGTAAGCCACTTCGTAAAGTGGTTACGCGTTAGAATGCCTTAGATGAGTTTCTTTATTTATGGAGGAGCTATTGATTAGCCAAAGAAATAAAAAAGAACAAGTCAGCATAATGAAAATTTTCCTGATTTTTCTTAAGCTAGGATGCATCAGTTTTGGTGGCCCCATAGCGCATCTTGGTTATTTTCGTGATGAATTTGTAGGTCGATTAAAATGGTTGAGCGACCATGCCTACGTTGATTTGGTCGCGTTATGCCAATTTTTGCCAGGGCCTGCGAGTAGCCAAGTAGGTATTGCGCTTGGACTGTCAAAGTGCGGTGTGCGTGGCGCAGTAGCGGCCTGGCTTGGCTTCACACTCCCTTCTGCTTTACTTATGGTGTTATTTGGTCTTGCTCTTATCAATATGGGTATTCATGATAATACTCCATGGATTCATGGGTTGAAAGTGGTTGCGGTAGCGGTAGTTGCTCAAGCCCTTTGGGGAATGAGCGTTTCTTTATGTCCTGACAAAACAAGGGCAAGCGTTGCTGTATTAGCCTGCATTGGCTCAAGTTTAATCCCTAATGCAAGTGGCCAAGTATTAATGATAATCATTGGTGGTATTTTGGGTCTTTTTTTTCTTTCTCCTGAAAAATCACTTCCCAGCAGTGAGTTGGCTGTGAAGCTGACTAAGCGGACTGGCATGACTGTTTTGCTTTGTTTCTTTATGTTGCTCGCTCTATTGCCATTTTTGTCTTTCTATATCGCAAGTTACCCTATACAGTTGTTTGATGCCTTCTACCGTGCTGGTTCTTTGGTTTTTGGTGGAGGTCATGTAGTTTTGCCTTTATTGCAAGCTAAGGTTGTTCCAAATGGATGGGTCGATAACTCTCTTTTTCTTGCAGGATACGGTGCCGCGCAAGCATTACCTGGACCTCTTTTTACGTTTGCAGCCTTCCTTGGGGCCGTGTCAATTAATACCCCGAATGGGTGGCTTGGGGCTATCATTGCCTTAGTCGCTATTTTTTTACCTTCCTTTTTATTGATAATCGGAGTCTTACCTTTGTGGAACACTCTTCGTCGGCATCCGTCTATGCAAAAAGCCATGCTGGGTATTAATGCTTCGGTGGTAGGTTTGTTACTAGCAGCGTTTTACCAACCTGTTTGGACTGGTGCGATTTTCTCGTTAAATGATTATTGGTTAGCAGTAATGGCGTTTATCCTGCTGCAATTTTGGCGTGTTCCAGCATGGATGGTTGTCTTTTTTTGTGCTCTAGTGACAGGCATAGGTTGGTATTAAACTGGATTTCTTACCAGCCTATGTTGCAAGAAAATGTACACCTGTAAATAATAAGTACAAAGCAAAGTAGTAAATCCTTAGCACTGGACCTAACCTAATTTACTTATGATGATGCCTATGATGGATATCAGGAGAATGGGGATGGGAATGTGTAAGCGGTTCATGATGGTGGGCATGGGCATGTGGTTCCTTCCCATCCCAATCGAAGTGATGTGTATGCAGATGATGTTCATCATGAGTATGTCGGTGACTGTGTGAAAATGGCTCGTGCCTATGTTCGTGTTCATGATGTTCGGTAAGGTGTAACCATACACCAATACCCATTAATAGTGTTGCAGCCCAAAATACTAATGATGGCTTATCTTGAAAAAATAAAATGGCAGTAGCCGCGCCAATAAATGGTGCTGTTGAAAAATAAGCGCCTGTTCGCACAGTACCAAGACCACGCAAAGCTAAGACGAATAAGACAAGGCTGGCACCGTAACCAATAAAACCAACAGAAAGCGCATAGCCAATTGTTTGCCAATTGGGAAGGTTGATACCGAGTAGAAGTGCTAAGCTTGTATTTACAATACCTGCCGTTAAACCCTTACCTCCTGCAATGAACAAAGGATCGCTTGCAGAAATGTTTCGGGTAAAGTTATTATCAATTGCCCAACATAAACAAGCCCCTGCGATGGCAATTGGTCCAAGACTATTGTGTTGTTCTGTTATGCCATGAGAAGGCCACGATAAGAGAATTCCTCCAGCGACAATCAAAAGCATGCCGAGCATAATCCGAAAAGCTGTGTGTTCTTTGAAAATAATCCATGCCAAAAAAGCAGTAAGTACAGTCTCAAGGTTCAACAAAAGAGACGCTCTAGCAGCTCCTGTTTGTTGTAACCCAGCCATCAACAAGATAGGTCCCAACACACCACCAAAAATGATTGCACCAGTCAACCACAACCAATCCTTTTTTACCAAATCCGAATGATTCCACCCGCGATCTTTAATTAAGCGTATTACAATTAACCCTACCCCACTTCCAACATACAACAATCCAGCAAGCAATATAGGAGATACTTGTCCTACAAGCTCTTTGGCAATTGGCATACTGGCACCAAATAGTAATGCTGCAGTAAGGGCTGCAAACGTAGGTGAAATGGTTCGAATAGACCACATGGATGTTCTCCTGTTTGATGCAAACATGACAATTACCTGAGGATACAAAAGGAAATGAGCCTAAGAAATCTGTACCCTTTCTATCCATTCTCCATGCGGGTTGTCTGTGATACACAGCAACCACGATGCAGCAACCTTAAGTTCTTTCGATAGAATTTTTGCCTCTTCCGGTCCAGGAGTTCTGGTCCCTTGTTCCCAATTACCAATTCTCGTTGCTACCAAATTTGTTCTACTTCCCAACTCTTTAATCGTTAGTCCATTGGCTTTTCTAGCCTGCGTTATTCTGCAGCCAATAATTTTTTTTAAGTTCATTTGAGTTCATTCAATTACAGCCTCTGTAGCTGTATTGACTCCAAAGTGGGTGGATTTACAATGAGTTATGAGTAACACGTTTCGTGTTATTGAATGATATTAACTGATATTAATTGTTATTTCAAATACCAATTATTGTCGATGGAATGAAGGAAAAGTTGAAGATGGACTTTTTATTTATAAATACACGTGAGTTGTCTGCTTTAATGGGGTTGCCCCATATTCAGCAATTGGCATATGTGCTAGGGATCAGGCCATACATGGATCGTCAATCCTTTATTGTAGGTGGTGTTAAACGCCGAATTAGTTATAAGTCTTTAGCTGAAACTTTATATGTAGAGCCTCATCAAGGAATCATTAAATCTGGAAGCCCAAGTCGCCCTCAATTACGACGTGTGATTAAAGGACTTGAGAAAGCGGGGCTTATTGAAATCAAATCAGATGATATGCATCTTATTTTGAAATGCTTATTAGCGGAGTCAGATGATTCTGTAAAAAATAAACCCGTCACAAACCCGTCATCCCAACCCGTCATGGCTAAAGTTGAAAAAAATGCTGATTTATCAACGGATTATGCGAAGCAAGAATTAAAAGCCGACATAGTTAAAAACACAAATCCCGTCACACCTCATAACTCTAAGAAAGATCTTGTTTGTTTAAGCAACTTTGAAAAATTTTGGGAGATATACCCCAAACCCGTAGACAAACCCAAAGCTTGGGATGAGTTTGAAAAGTTAAATCCTGATGGTGTGCTTTTTTCAAAAATAATGAATGTCCTCAAATCTCAAATAACCAGTTATGACGATTTACAAAAAGAAGGGCTATGGGTTCCCAATTGGAAGTATCCAGCGAATTGGTTAGCTCAAGAAAGCTGGGAAAGCATTCCCGTTACGCAAATTAACAAGGAGACATCGAATGAAAAAAATAGAGGAAATAATTCAAAAAAATCCACTTTCAACTCCTTCTGGGAAGCGTGTGGGCGAGGAGCCAATCTCAGCTTCGATGATATCGCAGCGACCCCATAACCAAGAGGAACAGACTTCAACAGCCAATTCTGCATTAGTTCACGATTTACGAATGGATATTTTGTTCACCAGGCTTGGAGCCATTTATGGCCAAAATTGGTGGAACAATTACAGGACCGATAGTTTGTTAACTCTAGCGAAACAAGAATGGTCCGAAAGCCTACAACGCTATGATAACCAGGTTTTGAAAGAAGTACTGGTTGTATGCCGTGAAAGGAAAATTTACCCGCCTTCTTTGCCGCAATTCATGGACTGCTGCAAAGACATTCAGAATCGCAGGATGCCCAACCCTTTAAAAAATGTAATCAGTAAACCTGCTAGCCGTGAAGTCGCTGAAATGCATATCAAGGCAATGCTTAAAGAATTAAGAAGTTAAATAACCTAGGAGAATTGCCATGTTAGTGCTTACCCGTCGTGTTGGAGAACAAATCCTCATCGATAAAGGACAAATTGAAATCAAGATGTTGTATGTGCGCAAAGGTCATATTGCCGTGGGGATCAAGGCCCCATCTCATGTTGATGTCGATCGCAAGGAAAT
>SCSO01000043.1 GCA_004297865.1 Legionella sp. | reverse complement strand
CCTGCATTAATTTTAACTTTAGGTATTTTGTTCTTACCTGAGTCACCACGATGGCTATTTAGTGTTGGACGTCGAGAGGACGCTGCGAAATCACTACGAAAATTACGTAAAGACAAACCCATTGAGCATGAGTTATTGGATATTGAGCACACCCTGTCGAAAGAACCTCAAAAAGGAAGTTGGCTTTTATTATTTAAAAAACCCTTATTGCCGGTCGTTATGTTGGGTACGATGTTGTTTTGCTTACAACAGTTGAGTGGAATTAATGTGGTGATATATTTTGCCCCAGAAATTTTTAAAAATTTGGGTTTTGATAGTGCGGTAGGGCAAATTTTAGCAACAATGGGTATAGGTTTAGTGAATTTATTAGTCACTATCTTAGCCATAATGTGGATGGATAAAGTAGGTCGACGCAAATTGTTGTTGTTAGGTTTTATCGGTACTTCCTTGAGTTTGGGTGTTCTAAGTTTGATTTCACTGAATCAAATCACAGGCTTAGCTTATTATTCTGTAATTTGCTTAATTGTATATATTTTTTCTTTCGCTATTAGTGTGGGTCCAGTTCCCCATATTTCCATGGCAGAAATTTTTCCTTTACACGTTCGGGGAGCGGGCATGGGTTTAGCCGCTATGAGCAATTGGTCTTTCAATACCCTTGTGATTTTTAGTTTCCCTCTCTTACAACATGCTTTAGGTATTGAATACGTTTTTGCTCTATATGCGTTCATTTGCGTATTGGGTCTTTTTTATACGTATTTTTACATGCCGGAAACTAAAAATATTAGTTTAGAGCAAATCGAAAATTATGTGATGTCGGGTAAGCCTTTGCGTTATTTAGGTCGTGAAGAAGAGCGTTTACAAGCGATTGAAGCGGAGTTTGGGGCTAGGAGTTCGGTTTAAATTCATCCATCTCTAATTTTGTACGCTTTGTAGGTTGGGTCGCGACCCAACATAACCATTTTTACCTTTGATCAAGATCCTTATGTTGGGTCTTGACCCAACCTACCTCGGTTTTTCGTGAACGAGCTCGACGTCAACATCTTCCCTTCCCCTTAAAGCAATGATACCGTATGAGAGGATGTTTTTTATTGGACAAAAGGGATGGTCATGGATAAAAATCATTTTTTTTATAATCTTTGTACCTCTTTATTCTTCTGTTGTGTATTTGCCATGCTGATGAATTTTAATACGGCTTACAGCGGCTCTTATGGAACGAGTACTGAAGGCGGAAAAATTGCTTGTTTGAAATCAGATGAGGGTATAGATAATTTGATTGCAGCTAAAACTGATATTAGCAAAGGTATTACATGGGGTGGCCTAGGCCAAGCCATTGGTCCTAGTGCACAAAGTGATACCGATGGAATGGCTAACACTAAAGCAATTGTGGCAACCTTAGGAAAAGATTCGAAATATGCGGCCTTACTGTGCGCGGATTATGAAATAGATGATGCCGGCAACACACCTTGCTCTGCAGGAGCGGTTTGCTATAGAAATTGGTTTTTACCTGCACGTAAGCAACTAGATTGCGTACATGAACATAGAAAAGAAATAGGTGGCTTCGCAGAGGATTTCTATTGGACTTCCACGGAATTTGCTGGTTATCCGGCTTATACTTCTTGGGATAAATACTTTGGCGATGGTGAACATGAGCCATCTAGTATTGATGATTTCAATAAGGTACGTTGTGTCCGCCTATTTAATCCTTAAGACCAAAAGCGAATTTCCCTTAAGAAATTCGCTTTAGTTTTGCTGTCACTTTTTCGCGCAAATCTACTGCTCGCAAAATAGCCACATAACTCCAGGTTAAAGAAACTGCGCCTTGTTGCGTGCCGTCATGCTTATTAATTTGCTCACTAATGTATAAATCAGGAGCGTATTTTTTTATCAGTGATAAGTAACTATCCCCACGCTTTAGATATTTGCCGATTAAATGTTGATTCGCTGGAGTGGGTTTTAACTGATCGGCTAAAGTAAAATAATATTCAGCCATCGTGGCGGTCAAAATAAACCAAGGATTGCCTTCACTGTTGGTCTGATACCCATCATAGGTATCACCAGGATAACGTCCAAATAAGATAGCTCCAGAAGTCTGTTGATTTATAGGAAACATAGACATAAATTCTTCATACAAAGCGTGAACGGTGTTTTTAACATAGTCATGTTGAGGTGAAAACTCTCCTGAAGATTGTGGATTAATTAAGATCCCCAAAATGATTGCAGAGTCTAATTCTAAGTTTTTTTGTGGACCTGAGTGAGGTAGAAGTGATGCCTTAATGGTATGGTGCAAAGGATCTAAATGTTGTAATAGGCGAGTTTGGATTAATTGTGCTTGAGTTTGATAAAAAGTGGCCGCCTTTTTGTCATGAAGTGCGCGCGCTAAGCCAGCACCCTCTAAGAGGGCTTTTTGTTGCGTCATTGCTGTAAAAAAATGATGACCTAACACTTCTTCCCATAAATCAAAATTTGCTTCCTGCCAATGATGCGCTACGTATTCAAGATCCATTTTAATACAACCCATCAGTCGTGGATCAAGGCTATTGTTATACAAATGAGTTCTGACATAAGTCAGCTCGTTATTTTTTAATAGTTGTTGAGCAAAACGAATTAATACCGTCGCTCTTAAGGCTGGGCCATCATTTTGTGGTCTACCCCAAGAACCGGTGAAAGGGTGGCCATCAAGATAAAATTTAGGTTCACCAAGAATATCGTAGCCCGGTAAAGGATCGTTTTGTTGTTGTAAAATTTCAGTCCAGG
>SCSO01000449.1 GCA_004297865.1 Legionella sp. | reverse complement strand
TAATGGTTTTTGCAGCACCCATGTTTCTTCTACTTATCCTTATCGAATTCTCCATCTGCTACTTCAAAAAATACCCACACTACCAATTTAACGACGCCATCAACAACATCAGCAGCGGAATTTTTGAAGAAATAGCCGCCCTCCCAGCACGGGGACTGATCATTTTTAGTTATTATTATTTATACGAACACTATGCCTTTTTTACTATATCCGCCGAATCCATATTCACCTGGATAATCCTTTGGTTGGCTGTGGATTTTACCTATTATTGGTTTCATCGGGTGAGCCATCGGAATAATTTCTTTTGGCTAGGTCATTCCGTTCATCATCAAAGCGAGCTCTATAATCTCTCTGTTGCTTTAAGGCAAGGTTATTTCCAAAGCCTCACTTCTTGGGTGTTTTATTTACCATTGGCACTCATTGGCTTTCCCACCTGGATGTTTGTCATCGTTTTAGGTCTTAACACGGTTTATCAATTTTGGCTGCATACCCAAACCATTAATAAAATGGGTTGGTTTGAAACACTCTTTAATACTCCATCACATCATCGAGTACACCACGGTACCAATCCCCAATACATTGATAAAAATTACGCGGGCAGTTTAATCATCTGGGATAAATTGTTTGGTACCTTTGAACCCGAAAAAGAACCCGTTAATTATGGCGTCACCGAACCGTTACATACTTGGAACCCCTTTGTTGCAAATTTTAAAGTACTACAGGACTTATTCTATTACGGAAAAAATTTGCGCAACAAGGCCACCTTATTGCAAGCTCCATTTAGACCCCCAGAATGGATTATTAAACGCTTACAAGCCGAAGGCACTTTAGTTAGCAAAAGGATAGTGCCACCTAAAAATACTCATGCACCTCGCGCTTTTATGATACTTAATATTGCCTATGCCATAGGATCGTATACCTATGTCTCCTTCGTTTTTAACCCAAATTTATGGGTTTCTTGGTTATTAGTCATCCTTATCCTAGCATCCTTAGGCGAATTAGGATTTATTGCTAATGGCCAGCAGCAAGTGCTAATTCCGGAATTACTTCGCACTGCCCTATTAGCTCTTATTTTGTATTTATTAGCCTTACCCCTATGGCCGGCGCTTTTATTCTTCGCTGTGAATCAAGCGCTGCTGCAATACGGTACGGTTCCAAGTGCGCATGGACAACAGGTTCAATTTTAATAATGAGAGCAATACCCAAGTTAATAGAAATAAAGCAGGTATCCCACTAAAATTTGCTAACATGCGAATCCCGTCGATACCTGCTGCTAAAACAGCAACCAAAGATAGACAGCCTAAGACCATCCCCCAAATTATTTTTAAATATTTCTTTTCACGCGAGCCTTCAGGCGCTGCGGAACTAATATCAGCCATCGCTACCGTATTGGCATCAGCGGCGGTTACAAATGATAAAAAACAAGTCAAAAGAAAAATGCCAATTAATCCCGTAGCCCAAGGCATTTTTCCCATTAGAAAATAAATAACCGATTCTGGACCTTGTTTTAATATGATCTGATAAAGTGTTTGCAAAGGTTCGGAAGTTAAAGCTAAACCACCAAATAACGACATCCAAATTAAACTAAATAAAGAAGGTACAAAAAAATTCATGACAATGAATTCCCTTACGGTGTATCCCTTGGCAATTTTTCCCAAAAACAAAGCCGTAATAGGCGCCCAACTCATCCAAGACGCCCAATAAAAAGCTCCCCATTGATAGCCCCATGCATCTTGTGGATGTGAATGAGTCCATAAACTAAGTTCTAAAAAATGTTGAACATAATAAATTAGCGATTGCCCACTTAAAATTAAAATTTGCCCCACATCCACTTGGAAGGCTACGTAAAGGATAATGACAGCAAAGAGTTTGACATTCCAATCGGCTAAAACTCGTATACCCTTTAATACCCCCGAAGCAGCAGCGCCTACAAACGTGAAAACGATCAACGCAGTAATTGCCCCCAATGTCATTAAATTTTTAGGCAATAAAAATAATTGGTTCAAACCACCCCACAAAATTAAAATTCCTGCGGCAAGAGACGAAGACATTCCTATAGCTAAAGAATACAAACATATACAATCCACCCAACCATTTAATTTCTTGGTAGTCTGCAAACTAAACAAAGGATGTAAACAACTAGCAAAACTAAGCTCTGCGCGAAAATTATGGAAATTAAGCGCGAAGATCAAAGCAGGAACGGTATAGATGGCATAAGGCGTAAAAGTCCAATCCAAAATTAAATTTGCTAGGGCAAATACCTTATCCCCTTGCGGCTGAGTTGCAGGAGGTTGGAAATAATGGAATAACGGTTCTGCTGTTCCCCAAAATAATAAACCACAAGCCACCGTGGAGCATAGGGAAATAGTAAACCATTGCCACCGAGTCAATTCCGGTGGGCAATTTTCTCCACCAATACGCACTTTCCCTAGAGGAGAAACAAAAACAAAAAAACAAGTCAGCACCATCAAAAACGCAACAACGCTATACGTTGCACCTAAAGTCATTAACAATTTTTGATGCCAATACCCTGCAATTTTTAAAAAACTATCCTGATAAACAACGCTAACGACTGTACCTGTTAATAACAAAATAAAAGGAGGGTAAAATACCCGCCCTCGCAGCGTCCTTTGCATAGCTCATCCTTGAGTTATTGTTGCAGCTTTTAGTTAAAGTTGTACCAAACCGATTTACATCGCGTAAATTCCTTTAAAGAATGTGAACCCATTTCATAACCCCAACCACTTTGTTTAAAACCGCCGAAAGGACTGGAAAATTCATACATGCCATAGCGATTGATAAAAATCATTCCCGCTTCCAAAGCAGATGCTAAACGATGAGCACGGTTCATGTCCGCGGTATAAAAGCCAGCGGCTAAACCATAACTACTGTCATTCGCGAGCTGTATAGCTTCTTCTTCGCTACTAAAAGATTGTACAGTTAACACTGGACCAAAAATTTCTTCGCGTACTATAGCCATGTCTGCGCGCACATCTGCAAAGATAGTTGGGCGAATAAACAACCCTTTTTCATTTTCACCCTGAGTATCGCGAACACCTCCTGCAATTACCTTTGCTCCCGCAGCTACTCCGTCTTGGATATAACTCATCACTCGATCAAAATGATCTTGGTAACATTGTGGCCCTTGCTGTGAACGATCGTTAAAAGGATCGCCACAAAGATGGTTATCACTTAATACTTGCATTCGTTCCAACACGCGTTCGTAAATCTTATCTTCTACCAATAAGCGTGAAGGTCCAGTGCATTTTTCTCCTTTATGCGAAAACATGGCGCTAAAGGCATGATCGATGGCTGTATCTAATTGTTTGCAATCCGCAAAAATGATATTGGGCGATTTACCACCTAATTCCAAACTCACTCCTTTAAGATTAGAATCTGCAGAAGCGCGAACAATCTTGCGCCCAGTGGCGGTTGAACCAGTAAAGGACACTTTATCGACTTCTGGATGATGCACTAAATAATCACCTATGCTGGCATCACCAAGAATCATTTGAATTATTCCTTGCGGAAGAATTTGTTTTGCCACAGCTTTATCGAGAAAATACATCAAAGATAAAGGCGTATATTCGGAAGGTTTAATGACTACTGTATTCCCAGTCGCTAAAGCACAAGCCAATTTCCAACAGGCTAAGAGCAGAGGAAAATTCCAAGGAATAATCAGCGCACACACACCATAGGGTTCATTCAAAGTGTAATTAAACGTTCCAGGATTAGTAGGAACTACTTCGGCATAGGACTTGTCTATCCAACCAGCATAGTAATCAAACACATCCGCACTATCTGGCATGTCATCGAGTAAAGATTCCGACTGATATAGTTTGCCATTGCATAAGCTTTCCAAAGCTGCTAATTCGGCAGAATGATCACGAATAACTTGGCCCAAGTCTCTTAATATTTTAGCTCTTTGTCGCATGGGTAATTTGCGAAATACTTGTGTTTGATAAGCCAAACGTGCTTGTTCCACACATCGGTCCACATCGGCAGGACTACAGAAATTAAAACGGGTGACTTCAGTGCCATCTGCAGGATTGCGTAAAGAAAATTCACGTTCTGAACTCGGTTTATGCCATTCATTAGCACAAAAAAAATGATTGGCTTGTTGCGCCCAATCGCGCATTTGTTGCTTGACTGCTTGATTCATGATTAAGACCGATTAATTGTTAATTCTGTAAGATTGTATTGCACGTATTTAGGAATTAATTGATTTAAAAGTTGCATGGCATCGATTAAACAAATCCCACTATGCAAATAATAAATATTCATATCCAATTCCGCATGCTCTATTCCCAATTTGCAACTTTTTACTAACCCTAAGACTCGAAAACACATTTGAATGACGGTTTCTTCCAAAGTAGGATTTACTTTATTAGCGTAAAAAGAAGAACCTTTAATAATAGGTGGAAGTTGAATTTCATTGAAACCCCAATGCGGGCCCGAAGCCAACAAGCGTATATCTTTAGCCATTTTTAATAAACTAACCGCGAAAGATTCCACCACTGATGCTAAATGATAGAGATCATCACGATTTTGTACTGAATCGATAAAATGCGAATGCAGGCGAATACGCATCCCGCTGAGTTCCACCAATCGCTCCCAAGCTAAACGACTATAAGCAACGCGATGCTCCACGGCTATGCCCTCCCCTGTTCCTAAAGCCGTAGCTCCAAGATTAGAATAAGCAAAGTCTTCCAAATTGGTAAAAGCTCGTTCTTGACGTTTGAACAAATAATAAAAACCCCGAAAACGTTCACCATAATTTATGATACCCGCGTCACGCAAGCAAGTGCGTCCGCGAGTTTCCAGGTCTTGATGATCCTGGGCTAATTGAGCGAGTGCTGCTATTAATTGCTTTAATGTTTTTACTGAATGTTGAATCTCTGTCGCTAGGGTTAAATTCATTGCGGTAGAACAAACATCGGTGGTGGATTGAGACGCATTGACTTGGACTATCGCTGAAAAGTCTTCCAGATGCTGGCAGATGACCTCATTCAGATTCATGTGTACCGCGACCCCACCTCCGCCTTGCAAAACATCTGCGCAAAAAGAATCCTTATGCTCAGCTAAATATTCACACACTGCATCAATTTTTTCATAATCTGAAAAGGATAAGATGCCTAATTGTTTATTGGCCCAAGCGCAAGCTCTTTTGACTTGTAATAAATGCTGAAGTAATTGCGGATAATCCTTTAATTCTTTGCCGGAAAAAGCGTGGGTCGCTATGGACAAAGAGGTTTGCTCTAACAGTTCAACGTCCATAACGAATACGCCTCAAATAGGGATCACTGCGTACCCCAGGTCTATCCGCATATCCTAATAAGGCCACTAAACGGACTTGTTCCCCTTCAATCGGTGTTACCCTATGTAAGGTATGGCGCCCTTCAAAGAAGATTAAAGAGCCTGGAGGCGTGTCTAAACGGGCTACTTGGGAGGATTCCCCTTTAACGGCCTGACGTACTGCCTCATAGTTAGGGTCGGTCTCATTCTTTAAATTTCGAATATATTCATAAATCCCCCCAGAATCCGCCAGCTGTAAGGGTATAGAGACCACAAAATCCGATTGGTCAAAATGCCAGCGTAAATAATCTCCTGGCCGCATTACAGCGATATTTATAGCCCCTAATTCACAGTCATAACGGTATAAAGGCCCTTTATTAAGGATTTTCTCAATAAAGCTATGAAAACCCTTATTCAAATATATAGCCTTTAATACGGAGTCAGCGGGCAATTGATCATAAGCCACCACGCCCACTGTAGTGGATTCTGTGGTATTTAAGGCATGATCTGCGGGTAAACTGCTATCTACAGGCTTAAGATAGGCATTGCCAATAACCGTCTCAAAAAAGGCTTGATTGGCGAGGGCGTTGGCCTCTTGGACCATCTCTTCTAAGAGATAACCATTAAAAAACTGCTCTAGGACTAAAATACCCGCTTGATTAAATTCCTGGGTGTAACTGGGTTGAAATTGCTCTTGAAATGTTGGGGTCACTACACTCACGGCATCCTCGCACTCGTTCATGACATCAAAAAGACAATAATCAATTTTAGCTAAAAGTGCCATATGCCAGGGGAAAATAATTTTTAAAAAAGTTCCTTTTTAGGGTGCACAATACAGATTTTATGCTACATTTAAAATAGTCGATAAATTAATTATATCTCTCTTTTTAAAGAATAATTTCGCTAAATATTTGCTTCTTTTGCAAACTTTTGAGTTAAATATGAAGAAAAAATATCTTATTAGGGAATTGAAACCAGGGATGTTTATTGAAGAACTTGATAGACCCTGGATTGAAACTCCATACCCATTGGAGGGGCTTACCCTAACCTCGCAAAAAGATATTGATGATTTGGCCCAATACTGTAAACACGTTTACGTCACCGTTGAAGACCCCAAACCTAGCATTCATTCCAAACGATTTACTATTGATGCGGGTTTAGGCGATGGCCCTGCCAAAAGAACCACTTATCACGGTAATTATCATTACACCAACGAACAATCCATTAAAGCTGAGTTGCCCATAGCTAAACAAACCAAAAAGAAAGCCATTGTATTGATGGAAAAGATTAAAATGGGTATACAAAGTGATTTAAAGCTTGATATTAAAATTGCTAAAGAATTAGTCAACACCGTGGCCACCAGCGTCATTCGCAACCCAGATGCGATGATGTTAGTCAATGAGCAAGACAATGCCCATTATGAGCGCGCTGTTAAAATCGCCACCTACATGATTGTTTTCGGTCGACATTTATGTCTCCCACCTGAGGAATTGTCTATTTTGGGATTAGGTGGTTTATTAATGGACATTAGTTTAATTAACGCCGTACAAAAAGCCACCGGCATGGAGCCAGGCTCTCAAAACAATTTTCTCCTAGAACATGTAGAAAAAAGTGAGGAAATTTTATCCAAAATTGCGGGTATGCCTGAAGCGGTATTGCAAATTACCGCCCAACATCATGAAAGAGAAGATGGGACGGGTTATCCACGTGGATTAGGGGCTACGGAAATTGTCCCCTATGCACAAATGGCCAATATTGTAGATACTTATGAACGTTTTACTTGTAGCAATGAAGCAAGCTTCTCTACTACCCCTTTTGAAGCCCTTAAAATGCTATGGTCGCTTACCAGTAGATGGCTTAATGTGACCTTAGTTGAGCAATTTATTTATTGCATTGGCGTGTGCCCCGTAGGTAGTTTGGTGGAATTAAACACTGGCGAAGTGGGTATTGTTTTAGCCCACAATCGAATTAAACGATTGTTACCTCGCATTATGGTTGTGTTAGACGCCGAGAAAAACCCCTACAAAACACCGTGGTCCGTTGATTTAGCCACTTACCCAGAAACACCAAAAGGCGAAGTGTACGAAATTAAGCGTGATCTTGAGCGAGGTGCCTATGGCATTAACTCTAAAGATTACTATCTCTAATTTATCAATGGATAACTAACTATGACCTGCCTTGCCTACCCAGACTTTCGCAAAGCCATGGTGGAGTTATTAAAGCAATACACTACTGAGCCTAATGCGCTTATGGCCGTGATTTTTATTCAATTCGAGGGTTTACCAGAATTAGATAGTTTATTAGGCTTAGAAATTGTCGATAATCTGATAATAGAATCAGGTCAGCGCTTAGATGAAGCCTTGCAAGAGAAAGATCTAGTGGGCTATTTAGATCGCCATCATTTAATTTGCTTACTTCCCAACCTCGCCGCCCCTAGTTATGCCGAACTCGCTGGTTACCAAATTTTGCGCATCTTAGGGCAACCTTTCTTTGTGAATGATCGGCAATTTGTGTTAACTCCCGTTTAGGGATGTCGGTGTCGGATTCGCCTGAATTAGGCGTGGATGAATTATTACGTCAAGCCAATTCAGCGTTATTAAACAATTGGCAAACCGGCTCTCATATCAATGTGTACTCCAATGAAGTTAATAAAGATAAATTACTGGAATTGGATCTGATTTCCGACTTGCAATTAGCTATTG
>SCSO01000042.1 GCA_004297865.1 Legionella sp. | reverse complement strand
ACATAATGGATATTATTTCATCAACAATTTGTGCTGGATCTGCAGCTTTTGTAATTGAACGCCCCACGACTAGATAATCGCTACCTATTTTCAGCGCTTCAGCCGGAGTCATTACCCGGGTTTGGTCATTTTTTGCATCACTAGGGAGACGGATTCCTGGTGTCACGGTAATAAATTGTTGCCCGCAACTTTGTTTAATAAGCGGCACTTCATGGGCTGAACTGACCACACCGTCGAGGCCAGATTCTTTTGCTAAACGAGCCAGATGAGGAACTTGCTCCATAATTGGTGTTTTAACCCCTACACTAGCTAGTTCTTCTTCACTAAAACTGGTTAGTACAGTCACTGCAATTAATAAGGGCTTATCCTTGCCGTAGGAACTTAAAGCTACAGACGCTGCTTCCATCATACGCGCTCCGCCAGCAGCATGGACATTCATCATCCACACGCCTAAATCAGCACCGGCAGTACAGGCTTTAGCTACGGTATTAGGGATATCATGAAATTTTAAATCTAAAAACACTTTAAATTGTTTATCAATACAATACCTTACTAAATCAGTGCCAAAACGTGTAAACAGTTCGCTACCTATTTTTAATGCACACTGTAAAGGATTAAGCTGATCCACCAGTTTTAAAGCTTCCTTACGATCATCAAAATCAAGAGCAACAATCAATTTAGGATGCATTTTATGCCTCTTGGCTTTGTCGAGTTAAAGCATGTTTGATGGCATTAACCACTTTAACTTGATCTTCTTTTTGCAAATAAGGATGCATCGGTAAGCTGATTACCTGCTGGCTAGCTTTTTCAGAGTGAGGAAAGTCGCCAGTTTTATGTTGCAAATAACTTAAGGCTTTTTGTTGGTGCATAGCAATGGGATAATGGACTGCCGTAGGGATATTTGCTTTCTGCAGCTCATTTTGGATTAAATTACGATCAGCGACTTGAATCGTATATTGTGCATAAACACTGGTATTATCTGGGTGCACAAAAGGCGTTTGCGTGATACCCGCTAGCAATTCATCATATCGTTTGGCAACTCGTTGTCGCATAACGATTTCGTCGGGAAAAAGCTTCATTTTTTCCAATAAAATAGCCGCTTGAATAGTATCCATGCGACCATTTATGCCAATGCGACTATGGCAGTAACGTGCGTTTTGCCCATGAATACGAATTTCCAGCATTTTTTGCGCTAATTCATCATCATTGGTAAAACAAGCTCCTGAATCGCCGTAACCACCTAAAGGTTTCGAGGGGAAAAAGCTTGTGCAGCCAATGGTGGATAAACCACCGGAATATTTACCCTTATAAGTAGCCCCAAAGCTTTGTGCGGCATCCTCTATCACCGGAATACCATGTTCTGCAGCAATCGCATTAATGGCATCATAATCTGCGCATTGACCATATAGGCTAATTGGCATGATGGCTTTGGTTTTAGGCGTAATTGCTGCAGCTAGTTTTAGTGGATCCATATTATAAGTTTGCGGATCAATATCAACAAAAACGGGAACAGCCTGGCATAGGCAAATAATTTCTGCCGTGGCAAAGAAGCTAAATGGGGTAGTGATAACCTCATCACCCGGCTGAATCTCTAAGGCCATCAGGGCCATTAACAGCGCATCTGTTCCACTAGAGTTTGCGATGGCGTGTTTAACACCAACAAAAGCAGCTAGTTGCTTTTCTAATTCCGTGATTTCTGGGCCCATAATGTATTGGCCGTGGTTTAAAACCTTTTTAATTCCCTCTAATATGTCATTTTCTATTAAGTTATACTGCGTTTTTAAATCGATAAATTGCATATTGATCTCTTTATTTTGATAATCGTAGGTTGGGTCACGGCGTTCCCGCTAATCCCCTTCCAAACCATGGATGGGCTTCATTTTACCCCATTGCTTACA
>SCSO01000448.1 GCA_004297865.1 Legionella sp. | reverse complement strand
CGCGAATACCATAAATGTTGGCTTTACCAATAGGAGTAGCACTAATAAGATCAATACTCTGATTTGATTCTTTCGCCCTAAAATAAAATGCGCCAAACCAAACCCACTCAAGATAAAATAAGAGAGGACCATAGGCAGTAAATTAATAGCTACAGAGCTTTGATAATAAGCAGCAATGGCCACAGACAACAAAACTAGAAAAGCTAATCTACCTGCACGAAAAGCTAAAACCTCTTCTCTAAATCCCCCAGGAATAAATAATTTAGCCTGGATGGAGCGTGCACACATTAATGATATCGTAGCAGAAACAACTACACTAAAAAGTTGCATACCAAAAAACAATTGCGCAAGGACTATATGACTCATACCTTCGGTGCTTAACTCCATGAGTTGTTGATACTCAGGGTATTGGTTCAAAAGTGTTTTAAATTGATTAAATTGATCAATTACAAAATGCGGAACCAATAATTGGAGGGATAAGCAAACTAAAGCAACTTGCAAAAATAGAGCACCAAATACCGCAGGCCAACTCAGCCTATCACGTAAAACTTTTGCGGCTATAAATGCCGGTACAAAAGTAATGAGGGTATTAATTAATACGCTACTTAAAGGAAGTATCAACATCAAAGGCACTGAATGGAAAACAAGAGCAGCTAGCATCACTTCAAAACCATGACTACCCCCTTTCCGCAAAGTCACTAGGGCAACCAGGGCCACAGCTAACCAAGTAGTAAAAGGTAACATAGAAAGAACAACAGCACCCAAAATGGCATGCTGCTTATTCTCAAGCAATGCTTTGCTTTGTTTAACTATCAAATCGCCTAAACGCATCATTTTGATTATCTATGACTATCACAATAAGGCAGTAAGCCTAGGAAACGAGCACGTTTAATAGCATTTGCTAAGCGTCTTTGCGCGCTAGTAGACAAACCTGTAATACGGCTAGGTACAATTTTCCCCGTTTCAGAAACGTATAGCTTTAAGAAATTGGTATCTTTGTAATCGATATCATTACTGTTCTCCGCATTGACGCGGGACATTTTTTTTCTACGAAAATCTGACATAAAATACTCCTATCAATTAAGCGGCACGTGTTTCTTTTTCTTTTTTCATCAACACAGATTCACCTGTAATCGCATGTTTTTGAACAAGAATAAGATTTCTTATAATGGCATCGTTGAATTTAAATGCATTTTTAATTTCAGCTAAAGCATCATTATTACATTCAATATTTAAGAGGTAATAGTGGGCTTTGTGCACGTCATTGATAGGATAAGCCAATTGGCGACGACCTAAGTCTTCTTTACGGTGTATTTTACCTTCATGCTTGTTGATGATCCCTTCGTAGCGCTCTACCATTGCTGGTACTTGTTCGCTTTGATCGGGATGTACAAGAAACATAATTTCATAATGTCTCATGATTTCTCCTTATGGATAAAGCCTTCTAATTGGGATTAACTAGTAAGGCAAGGTTTTTAAAAAGCTGCTAATTATACCTTTTTCGGTTGCTGGATACAATTAATATCTTCTGTGGTGACGCAGGAGGAATACTAACCTGCAATTGAATGAATTTAATCCTTTTATGAAATTAATCAACCATTAAACTGCTAATTACCTGTAATATCAACAATTTTACGTGACAATAGTCCCCAATATGCGGTAAGTTCCCAAGATCCGGGGCTTGCAATCAATTGCAGCCTATAACATATTAAAAATAATGAGGTTTTGATGGATATAATTTCTCTTCAATTCGAAGAACCGTTAATGATTCACGTGGGTGATGCCGTAGTAAAAGTCATGGCTTTTAAAACACAAGAACATGGCAATATTAAATTTGGTGTTGAAGCACCACGGTCTATTAATGTTCATAGAGAAGAGATATTTCACGCCATTAAACAAAAGCAACTTAACCCTGTTGACTAAACATCATGGTCCGTACAATTTCCCATAATTGTCTTACATTAGTTAGTGGTTTTATCCTAACCCTATCGTTATTAGCATTGATTTTTAATCATTTTCACTCTCATTATCTGGGGAATAATTATTTCCCAGATAATATGCTGCTACTAATCAGTATCCTAATAGTCTTTAATCTTGGCTTGCGAATATACTACGGCCCCAAAACTGAAGGTAGCAGAAAAGGTATGGAGTTGGTTTTTTTTGTTCTAATCATGTCGGTGGTGGCTATAGCGACAATTGCTGTACAATTCACGCCCTTTCCACCCATTGACCACCATATTTTACAATGGGAACATTCTTTACATATTGATATGCCCGCCTTAATGCTTTGGACACAGCAACATCCTTATTTCAAATATGTACTTCAATGCATTTACGATTCTTTACCTTATCAAATGAGCATTCTTCCCTTATTACTCATTGCTGCAGGTAAGTTTTCAGTTCTGCGGGATTATTATTTTTTATTATTAACAACCGTACTTTGGGGCTTCCTATTTTACTATTTTTTCCCTACAACAGCCCCTGCGAGTGTCATTCTTAGTCCTTTATTTACCCCAGAGCAAATCGCTACTGGAAGCAAGTTTTTAGAAATACATAACCATCTAATCCCCTCCACTAGAGAAGGTGGACTCATTGCCCTACCCTCTTTTCACGTGATTTGGGCGCTACTTTGCGTGTATTTGTTAAAAGACTGGTGGCTACCCTGTTTGATGCTTTTGGTAGTTAATTTATTTTTGATTGCCTCTTGCGTGCTGTTAGGATGGCATTATGTGATTGATGTGGTGGGCGGATTAGTTATTTTGTTTATGGGATGGTGTCTTTTAAACTATTGCAAAAAACTGAATAAAAACCCTACTACGATATAAGAATCCTTCCTATCATCGAGATATCCAGTGATTGTAGCAACTGTCTTGAATTGGCTTATTGCCTTTGTTAGTTGTAGGTTGGGTCACGACCCAACAAAAAAATCTTGAATGGAGAGGATATGGTTATGTTGGGTCACGACCCAACCTACGACTTGTTTCGTGCCCGCGAGCGTGCCCATGCCCGCTCCCGTCTTTGAATATTACACAATATAAAAACCGGGCACGTTCACGAAAACCCGCTTGTAGCAACTGTCTTGAATTCTTGATTCAAGACAGTTGCTACAAAGATGGATCTTCGCAAGTATGACCGAGACATCTAGGTAGTTTCTACACATCCAAACTAGCATCAACCTTAAAACGCTCACCGTATTTGGATTCAAAGGTCTTAAATAAACTTTCCAATTTATCCTTGCCAAAATCACGAGCATAATTCATTGGACCACCACGGAATGGCGCAAAACCCGTAGCGAAAATCATACCAGCATCCAATAAATCCGCATCTGCAACCACCCCTTCACGTAAGCAAGCAGCTGATTCATTGACCATACGCAAAATTAAACGGTCAGCGATAGTCTTATCAATTTTAGCAGTCGGAGCTTTTTTAACAGGTTTACCATTCTTATATTTATAGAAACCTTCACCCGATTTACGACCCAATTTACCCGCTTTAACCATATCACGTAATTTTTGCGGTACTGTACCACCAAAATGACTTGTTAGATTTTCAGCGACAGCAAGACATACATCCATACCTACGGTATCAGCTAGCTCCACTGGGCCCATGAACATACCAAACTCTAGGGCTGCTTCATCGATGGTTTCACCGCTATACCCTTCTTCAAGCAATTGCACACACTCCATTAAATAAGGCATGAGCACTCGGTTTACTAAGAAACCTGGGCTGGATTTAACAGGTAGAGGTAATTTGCCAATCTGATTAACGAAGGCACAAGAATCTTGTTCAACAGTTTTAGCTGTAACCGAACTACTTACCACTTCCACTAAGTCCATTTTGGCAACAGGATTAAAGAAGTGAATCCCGACAAGACGCTTAGGATCCTTCATCGCGCTACTGATTTCATCTAAAGGAATACTCGAGGTATTGGTAGCAATGATCGCGTCTTTTTTTGCACGCGCCTCCACCTTCTTCATGATATCTTGTTTCACTGCAAGATTTTCAAAAACAGCTTCGATGATAACATCTGCACGCGCAACGCCATGACCTTCAGGATCGGGTATTAAGTTATCCATTGCCGCCTGAATTAATCTAGGCTTTTTCAATTTTTTCTTATACAAAGTATGCGCACGACCAATTGCCGGAGCAATTTGCGCATAACTTTTATCTTGCAAAGTTACTTGCAAGCCACGTAAGGCACACCAAGCAGCAATATCACCGCCCATCACACCCGCCCCAATCACGTGTACATGTTTCGCTTTAAATTCACTCTCTTTAGCAAAAGACTTCAAACGCTCACGTAACAAAAAGGCACGAATTAAATTTTTTGAAGTATTGCCATGAGTAACCAATTGCTCAATGGAATCCACTTCTTTTAAATAAGCACGGTCACCATATCCGCCTTCTTTTTTCCACAAATCAATAATAGCGTAAGGTCCGGGATAATGTTCTTTACGTACGCGTTTCGCGACATTACGTTCCATTAAATAAGCTAGGGGTTTACGCACCCAAACATTATTAGTCAAACTTTGTAATAGAGAAGGTTTATGTTTAGCAGGTCTATTTTTAATAAAATACACTGCCGCACGTTTTAACTGACGCAGAGGTACAACGTCATCCACCATACCTAAACTTTTCGCTCTACTCGCGGAAACTGCACTACCGGTCAAAATCACCTGCGATAATGCATCAAAACCACCAATTAACTGAGGCAACCTTACAGTACCACCCCAACCTGGATGAATACCCAGCATCACTTCTGGCAAACCAATTCGCGTGTCTTTATCATCCGTAGCAATGCGATAAGTACAAGCCAAGGCTAATTCATAACCCCCACCCATACAAAATCCATCAATCATTGCTACAGTAGGTATACTAAGATGTTCCAAGCGAGCAAAAACGGCTTGCCCTTTTTGTAAGAAATCTACAGCTTGAGCGGTCGTTTGAAATTTAGAAAAAGCATTAACATCTGCTCCAGCAATAAAGCCCTTTTTCTTTTGTGAGTAAATAATTAAACCAATGGCATTTTTATCCAAAGAAACTTCATGAAGAATACTATTTAACTCGTCAAGCACTTCTTCATTAATACTATTAACTGCTGTGTCCTTTCTATCCAAACCTAACCAAAGAATATTATCGTTATCTCGCTGGATAGCCCAATTTTTATAATTATTCATGTCCTTTCACCTCAGTCACTCGCTCAAGATACATTGCGCCACCTTGTCCACCACCAATACAAATGGCAGCCATTCCTCTTGACTCGTTTCTTTGTTTTAATGATTCTAAAACGTGCAATACGATGCGTGCGCCACTAGCGCCAATGGGATGTCCGGCAGCAATAGCCCCACCATCGCGATTTAATTTGTCTAGAGATGGACCGCCCAAAGCTTTTTTAAGCCCTAATTGCGTTTGGCAATATTCATCGTCATTCCAAGCTGCGACACAGCCTAGCACTTGTGCTGCAAAAGCCTCATTAATTTCCCAACAATCAAGATCATCTGGCTTTAAGTTTTGACGTTCTAAAATTGGCGTTGCCGCATGTACTGGTCCTAGGCCCATTTTTGAAGGATCTAAGGCTGACCATTGCGAATCGACAATACGACCTATGACTTTTAAACCGTATTTTTTAACAGCTTCTGCGCTTGCCAGTAAAAGTAAACAAGCTCCATCAGTAATTTGTGAGCTATTTCCGGGAGTGACCATGCCGTATTTCTTATCGAAAAAGGGTTTTAGTTTAGCCAATTTTTCCACTGTGGAATCGGTACGCATGCCATCATCATAGGTATATACATGACCTTTATAATCAATAATTGGCGTCACTTCTGTCATTCTATTTTCGGAAAAAGCCTTTGCTAATTTTAAATGACTTTGATTAGCGAAATCGTCCATTTGTTCACGAGTAATATTAAAGCGATAAGCCACCTTTTCCGCCGTTTGCCCCATATTCAAACCGACAATAGGATCCGTTAATCCTCGCAATAAAGCGATGACCGGTGCTAAATAAGACGGCCTGAATTGGGTCATTAACCCGAGTTTTTGCCCGAAGCTTTTAGCGCCATACCAATTGGATAGCCATTTCACCATTTTTTGATTAAATAGCAAGGGGGCATGACTCATGGCATCGGTGCCACCAGCCAAGACTAAATTACTACGACCGCTA
>SCSO01000447.1 GCA_004297865.1 Legionella sp. | reverse complement strand
TTTAGATATTGATTGGCAGGGCGCAGAGCAAATTCGTCGCCGTTTTAATGATGCAGTGAGTGTATTTATCGTTCCCCCATCGTTAGAGGTCCTCAAACAACGATTAATGAATCGCGGTCAGGATAATCCTGAAGTGATTAGTGATAGAATGATAAAAGCTCAAGACGAAATGAGCCATTACCCAGAGTTTGATTATTTAATCGTAAATGATGATTTTGAGAAAGCGGCTATGGAATTACGAGCCATAGTCATTGCTAATCGCCTGCGCATGCCAGCACAGGTGAATAAACAAGCAAAATTACTTTCATTCTTGATGTCATCGCAGTAAAATGTAGGGTTTAGTTAGAAAATAGGCGAATTGGGCTTGTTTTCAATAGCGGAGATGAATTATGGCACGTGTTACCGTTGAAGATTGTTTAGAAAATGTTGCAAATCGCTTTGAATTAGTAATGGTGGCCACCAAAAGAGCAAGACAATTGGCCGTTCGTGGCGATCAACCCATGGTGGAATGGGAAAATGATAAACCAACTGTAGTTGCTTTACGTGAAATTGCAGAAGGCTTTATCAATGCGAGTATTTTAGATAAAGAGTAAGACTGGTTGTTGACTTTGCAGTAAGGGGAGTAGTCCTCGATGTATACCTCTTGGAAAACAAGTTACGGTATTTAGGCAAGGCAAAATGGAAAGAGCGTAAAGCCGTAATTTGAGCAACAAGAGGAAAATAGCCATGTTAGACATGAGGGAGTGCTGCGTGAGCTACTTTAAAGAGCTCGATGAAGAGCTAAAATGCTATCTTGATCAGGCGCAGATAGAAAAGTGCTATCAAGCCTATATGGTGGCTGAAAAAGCCCACCACGGACAAATGCGTCGTTCAGGAGAGGCTTATATTACTCATCCAGTCGCGGCAGCGTTGATCCTGGCTAGAATGCGTCTTGATTATCAAACCATTATGGCTACCCTCCTACATGATGTTGTTGAAGACACCTCCATTAGTAAAGAAGATTTAACCAACCAATTCGGTGAAGACGTCACAGCCCTTGTGGATGGAGTCACCAAATTAACCAAAATCAAATTCGAATCCAAAGCAGAAGCCCAGGCGGAAAACTTCCGTAAAATGGTCTTAGCGATGGTCAAGGACATCCGCGTTATTATTGTGAAGTTGGCAGACCGCTTACATAACATGCGCACTCTCGGGGTTATGCCCTATGCGAAAAGACGTCGCATTGCCATTGAAACCTTAGAAATTTATGCGCCGATTGCTAACCGTTTAGGGATGCATTCCATCTATGTGGGTTTAGAGGATTTAGGTTTTCAAGCCTTATATCCCATGCGCTACCGCGCGATTAAATCCGCAGTAGAAAAAGCCCGCGGCAATCGTCGGGAATTGACTCAAACCATAGAAAAAGATCTGCAAAACGCACTCGCGCAACTCAACATTCCCTACGAACAAGTCTTCGGACGCCAAAAACATTTATACGGTATTTATCGCAAGATGCGCCAAAAGAAAGCCTCCTTTACCGAAATTACCGATGTGTTTGCTTTCCGCATTATCACCGACGACATAGATTCTTGTTACCGCATTTTAGGCGCATTACATTGCACCTATAAGCCTGTACCGCAACGCTTTAAAGATTATATAGGCATACCCAAAGCCAACGGCTACCAATCCTTACACACCACCTTATTTGGTCCTTTCGGCGTGCCTTTGGAAGTGCAAATTCGTACACGCGAAATGGATAAGGTAGCGGATAATGGAGTAGCTGCACATTGGATTTATAAGTCTTCAGGCTTAGAAGTCAATGAAGCGCAATTGCGCGCCCGCGAATGGGTGCAGAGTTTGTTGGAAATGCAGCGCAGTACCGGTAACTCCCTCGAATTCATTGAAAACGTTAAAATCGATCTCTTCCCCGATGAAATTTATGTATTCACCCCTAAAGGTCATATCATGGAGTTACCTAAGGGTGCCACTCCAGTTGATTTTGCTTATACCGTGCACTCGGGGGTAGGTAATAGTTGTGTCGCGGCCAAAGTGAATCGTCGTTTAGTGCCTTTAAGTATTCCTCTCTCTAATGGACAAACTGTAGAAATCATCACGGCACCTGGTGCACATCCTAATCCTTCCTGGTTAAATTTTGTGGTCACTGGAAAGGCGCGTTCCAATATTCGCCATTTCTTAAAAAGTCAGCAGCATGCGGAATCCATTGTCTTAGGCAAACGATTGTTAGAGCAGTCTTTGGTAGAGTTATCTAGTGATTACGCCAAAGTGCCTCCAGAAACTTTAAATGCTTTATTACATGACTTGCATTATAAAACCGCAGATGATCTTTTATATGCCCTTGGCATAGGCAATCAAATGCCCATGGTTATTGCCAAACGATTAGTAGTCACTTCCGATACTGCAGTTGAACCAGATAAAACCAGTAAGTGCCATCCTTTAGCGATCAAAGGTACAGAAGGAATGGTAATTCACTTTAGTGAATGCTGTCAGCCGATACCAGGCGATAACATCGTTGGTAAGTTCCAACAAGGTCGCGGTATTATTGTGCATGTTACTGATTGCGGCAGCATTAAATCCTCGCGCAGTCATCCAGAGCAATTTATAGCGTTGCGTTGGGATGAACATGTTCAAGGAGAATATTGGGTTGATATTACCGTGGATGTCGCTAACGAACGTGGCGTTTTAGCAGCCTTAGCTACGGCGATTGCCGAAGCAGATTCTAATATTGGAAATATTAATGTTGATCCACGTGATGGTCGTCATAATGCAGTGACTTTTTCAATTAGCGTGACGGATCGTAAACATTTAGCTCGTATCATGCGCAGACTACGTGCCAATAAAGTGGTCATGCGGCTTTACCGAAAAAAACAAGGAGATAATAATTGATGGAAGTAATCCACACGGAAATGGCGCCAGCAGCCATTGGTATTTATAGTCAAGCAATTCGTACTGGAAACACAGTTTATCTTTCT
>SCSO01000446.1 GCA_004297865.1 Legionella sp. | reverse complement strand
TTTGCAACCTACTACCAACTATGTAATGATACCCTGCTTGAGTTAATGCTTTTAAGTTATCCGAACTTAACATTGCCGCATCTGCCACAATCGTGATGTCGGTTAGGTTATGCTCTTTTTTAAATGCGTTAATAATTGGCAGAATGGTTTTTGTTTCGGCTTTGTTGCCCTCAAAGCTATTCACAGATAAGGGAAAACCACTCTGATCAACAAGAAGGCCAACGATAATTTGTGGTTCAAGCCGGCGTTCTTTGCTCATGCCGGGTTTTCTAAATTCATCCTCCTTCTGAATTTCAAAATACAATGTTGTCACATCGTAGAGAAGCAGGCTGATACCGTTTTTATTGGCATGGGCAAAACAGAGCTTTGAAATCTGTGTCCGGTAATCCTTTTTAACTATCCGAATTAAACAGTCATACAATCTATCCCGACTGGTAGTACTTACTCCTAAATCCGCAAGGACTCGCAGGCTATCCAGCTTTGAGGTTGGTTCAACGAGACGGGCGATACACAGATAAGCAAAATCTGGATCTTGTAACTTATCAAATCCCAGTCTGTTGTACTGCTTGGTCAAACTATCCAAAAGTAACGTGGAGTAAGACTGCTTTAGTCCAATGATAACGTCTGCTGCCGGTTCGTCAAACAGCGATTGCTGATTACCCAGTATTCGTTTCTTCGCCAGGGAGATGAGCAATTTAAGCTCCTCATTGGTATGGGCGCTGCCGATATGCTCAATCTTAACAATTCGTCCGTATCTTTTCTGAGCGATTTGGACAGCAGTAGCACCGCTGGATGTTTTAACCTTACGAATAAAAGTCACGGCTTGTATACTAATTCATTAGTATCCTGAGGATATCAAATTTTGTGCCTAAAAAGAAGAGAAATGCATATTTATGCTAAAGTCAGGTTTTAAAACCCAATTTATTTGCGTAGTCTGCAAGATATTTCTTGCTTGTTGTAATCTCAGCGGCTTTCAAAAAAATAGATTTGATTACTTCGCTTAACTCCTGACTTTAGCATTTAGTGACCTTCTTCTAATTTTTCCAATAACGGAATGGTAGATGGAGGAATAATTGCATCAGCATGATATTGCTTGCCATTAATAACAACCGTACCACTACGAATCGGTCTGAGGATTTTGATAAAATGTTTTAAACTTAACCCGCTTAATCGCTCAATAGTTCTGCCAATAGCCAAGGCTGCCAGAACGATGGTTAGGTGAGCTTCAATTGCTTCCTGTTTGTGGTGAAAGATTGGTCTTGCTCTTAAATCAGATTTTGCCATCCGAAAACTTGCCTCTACATGAAAGAGTTGGTGATAATACTCTATGACTTTTTCATCAGACAGAGCAAGGTTGGTAACATATCCTTTAATACCAACGAGCGCAAAGGCTTTATCAATAAGAAGCTGGTTCAGTTTTTTCTCTTTCGCTTTGATGGTTAAAAACTTTGCTTTACTGGCTGGTATCCGATTATTGATGATTTTTGTTGCTTTAGCGATTTGCTTCTCAATGTTTCTTCTATCCAACTCAGCACGTTTTTCTCGGTACTGGTAGATAATCCGCTGTCCGTCCAGTTGGGTAGTAATAATCTGCTTATCACTTAGTTTCTCTCCGGTTTTTTGGTACTCTGAAATATCATAGGGAATTTTTTGCAACCTACTACCAACTATGTAATGATACCCTGCTTGAGTTAATGCTTTTAAGTTATCCGAACTTAACATTGCCGCATCTGCCACAATCGTGATGTCGGTTAGGTTATGCTCTTTTT
>SCSO01000558.1 GCA_004297865.1 Legionella sp. | reverse complement strand
GGATGCCAAAGTAAAAAAGGATTGTACCGGTAATAGTTCCTGTTGAGAATGCTCCTGCCGTCGCACCAAGCAACGTAGCAACAATAATGACCCCATCTACGACGGTCTTTTGGCGGAACTTCTTAAGGCCTGCCAGTAAGTGACCGGGAAGCAAATAAAGGTTCGCTACTGGTGCAAGTAATCCACCAGTGATAAACGCGTAACCAAGATCACTGTCGCCAGAAAAAAGATAATAGCTACCAATAGCAACGCCGGTAATAGAGGCAATAAGACCCCACCGCACCTGAGCCCAAATCGCCTGAATTACACCTTTACGACCAATTAAATTTACATCTCGCACCATGAGAGTGTTGATTCCTGGAAGTGAGAAGAACGCGAGCACTGCAAGTATAGAAGAAAGGAAGCGAATACTTCCGAAGTCAGATTCGGGCAGGAAGTACGAAATCGAAATAACAATAGCAGCGGCACCTGCGCTTAAGATAAGCTGGTTAATGGCCACCCATGTGAATGTTGAGTGTGACTCAGAAGAGAAGTGTCCGGATTCCCGGAGCAGAGGTATTCGCATGGACTTTATATAAATGCAAGAAGCACCCAGAGGTGTCGCCAGTGTAGTATATCAATGTAAATTCCTTCGACCAGTACACCGAGTATGAGCGCTATAAGCAAAACGGTAACAATGTTTCTACGCCGCGACAGAAGTGTTTTAAGTGGAGTAAGCATATATAAAAGCAAAAGTATAAGTATAAGCCCGACAATCCCTTGCTCGTACAAGATTGTCAGATAAGTGTTATGAGCCGCTAGACCACTTGGAGAATTCTCTTGATATGACTCAGTTCCAGAGCCAATCACTATCTCTGTTACTGTACGATCCACAATCTGTTCAGGAGCAGTCTGTAAGTTTCTAAATCTTGGAGTATCAGAGCTTTCTTTCCTTGTTGCAAGGCTGTAATCAAAGAACGTTGCTCCATCATGCATTGGTAAAAGAAAGATTACCACTATTGCGATGAACCAACTTGTGGCTCCAAGCACAAGAAGTTTTCGAAATCTGACGAAGAATTCTCCGTAAAACGCGATGGCTACAACTATTAATACAACAACCATGTTCAGCCACGCT
>SCSO01000445.1 GCA_004297865.1 Legionella sp. | reverse complement strand
GCGAATAAATCCGATAGATTCAATTCCAGACGTTGCGCTGTGGCTTCAGCAGGCTCATAAATCCCTTCTATGACCTTGCGAATGTTTTGTTTATCGTGACTAAAAAAGACTTGTAGAGCATGCCCTGGTCTTCCCATTGCACCTTGAAAAGCATTATTTAAGCCATTCACTAGAGTGGCAAATTCATCGGGACCAGCTAGCGCGGTTATTCCCTCAATTTTCAATATGGAAATCAATGAACCGTCATGGTTAACTAATACAGTGGGACTATCTGCAGTTTCCAAATCAATATAAGCTTCTGTAGTTTGCTTAAGTGAAGTGCTCAACCAGGCAAAAAAAGTATCTACTCCTTCAAAAAATGACTCTGACCAATTTGCCATTCCTTATCCCCAATTTATTATTATTTTCAATCTAGTATTATTCAATTCAGTATAGATCTAATCAGCGATTTCTTCTAATGCGCTGGCGGCCCATTTTTCAATTTGTATGCGAAACTTAGCGCGTGAGGGAAGTAAACAAATATTTTGAAAAATTTTTGCTCGAGTTGTCTCGTCTTTGGCTCCTGAGTCAATCATTAATTGACCGAAAATGGCCGGATCGCTCGTACCCTCACCATATTTATCTTCGATAATTTGCGATCGAAATTTAAAGCTTCTATATATATTTTGTGCGCTAGTTTTGTAACCTGTGTCATTGGTAATGGCACAAAAAAGCACATGACACATGCTATTTAATTCTGCCTGAGTTAATTCAGGTAGATAAATCAATGTCCCTCCGCCGTAACCACCGACCCCAACTGATTCAATAAAAAAACATTGGGCGCAAAAGCAACAGGCAGTAACCAAATTAGACATTCGATTATTATTGTAATTATTATCAATGTTAATTATTTCTTGATAGAGCTTTGCTTGGAAACCACAAAATTGACAGGTGTAACGATCACGTTGAAAAATTTTTGTCTCATGGGCTTTAAAACGCTCATCAACCTTGCGTGCAGAATACATTCTCCAAGAACCTGGAGTGGCCATTAATTTCAATTCGCAGTGTTCTGGATTATCAGCCATGTTTTCAGCTCACTAAACCTATGGTATGAGTTAAAGGTAGAGCCAAGGCTCTACCTTTATAGATAAAAATACTGATTATTAGAAAATTGTACCTTTAGGTCCAGCAGTTTTTCCACCAGTTCCGCCGAACATAGTTGCGCCAGTCACTGATAAAATTGAAGGTAAGAATAAAAGTGCAGCAGCAATAAATACTAAAGCAATTGGAGTACCAATTGGAATTTGAGTTGGGTTATCTTTGTGCTGTTTAAATTTCATAATAGCACCAATAGAAAAACCTAAGCCCGCTAAATAAGAGCCTGCCGTAATAAGTTTGGTTAAGCTGTTGAAAGAGCCAGTGATTGCTGAAGCCATTCCGCCCACAGTTAAATTACCAGCGGCAGCATCTAGGCTTATTAATGCCAATAATCCAAAACAAACAGCACTCGCTAACCAATATTTCCAACCTGCTTTATTTATTATTTTCACTATTTTCTCCCCAATTAAAAAAAATTTAACTATGTTCCATATAGAGTATTATTAATTACTGTGAGAGTCCCCACAATATTTACCGCTAATATACCACCAATAATGTGAACTAGTCCCTTCCCTGTTCCCCCAGGTTGTTGTCCCTGAGATGAAGACCGCGCTAGCAACACCATACCTCTAATAAATGCGACTAAACCAATGACTTGAATAATCATAGTCAAAGGTCTACCAACAACACTTCCCGCTCCAAAAAGCTGATCTAAAGCATTATTTCCACTACTTACCGGGGCGTATTGCAATACATTACTATACCCGAAACTTGACTTCATTAATATTTGAAATGTGGTTGGAAAATAAATAAATCCAGCCCCTATTAATAAATAGATGAGTGGCTCTTTAATGCTAGCATTACTCGACATCATTGTTCGAGCCTCACCATAGACCTTTAAACTATAAATTGCTTTAAATAAAAAAGCACAACCTATCAAATAGGCTGCACCTGTGAGTAAACGTTCTACTGGATAAACCGAGTTGGCAATATTATTTAGGATATTGACCTGGCTTGAAACCCAGCAGGCGATAGTTCCGCCAGTACATGTTGTAGCCATATAAACCTCAACTGTCCTCTTGACTGTATCGAATTACTCTTCCTGAGCTTGTTAAAACCTGACCTTGAATAGAATCAATGAGTTTAACCACCCCATAACCGGGGATTCTAGTCCCTTCTCTTACAGTAAGTGTAGAACCATTTGTGCCAATTAGCCATGCTCGGCCTGGGATAACCGCTTGTACATAATACATAACGGCGGCTACATGAGCGCGTCGAGGTCCACGATAAACAGCTTTTGGCTTCGCTCGAACACGTAACTGATTGATTTCATCCGATTGTTTTGCCAATTGTGCGGTTAAATCTTCAATAAGTTGATTCATTTTAGTAACTTGGGTGTTAAGGCTACTAATATTGTTATTTACCGTATTAACGTTATCTGACAAGGAACTTACTTGCGATTTAACGCCTTGTTGTGAGATTTCAATGGCTGATACTTTTTGTTTTAAATCCGGATCGACTTGGGTTACCACCTGAGGTTGTGGTTCCATCACCACAGGCTTAGGTGTCACCGTTTGTATGGGCTGAGGACTTATTGTTGTAGTGGGTTTTAATGCCTGATCAACGGGTTGAGCCTTACCAAAATACCAAGAACCAATAATTTTATACAGAATCACTGCAAAAATGACAACGCCCACTACAATTAAGGCATTTTTACGAATGTCCTTTTTAGGAGGATTAAGTCCTTCGTAGCCTGGGTTTTGCAATCCAGGATCACTGTCTCCCAAGCTGTCATTTTCCAGGGAGTCCATTTCTGTGAATTGATACTCATCGTTATTTTGATCGTTATCTACCATGATTCCCTACCATCAAATTAAGTTAATGATACATCTTGGGTAAATAAAATTCCCATACCTGTACCCGAGTAAACCTCAACTGTAGTTGGTTTATTAAACAATTGCTGCACTTGTTGTCCCCAACTCTTACCTACTGTAGCCAAACCTATTACCGCATTTTCTAGAGTTGAGCGACCGACCCCGTTTTGTACTGTAATATTGTTACCACCTCCAGTACCACCAATCGTCACTGTAGTATTCGCGGATTGGAAGGCATTACCAAAGCCTTCAAGGAATGATGAGGCAAACAAAGAACCATAACGAGTTAGGTAATGGTGATTTGTACGGCTAGACAAAGCAGTTCTAGCTGTGTTTGGATCTATTGCATATGCCGATACCGATATGGTTCTAGAGATTCCTGGTACTGACATGGTATTGAAGGTAATGACCATTTTATCGGAGTTACCAGGCAAATTGAACGTACCAATCAATTTAGATCCTTTCAGTTTTCCAGAGACAATAGTCGCTAAAATTGGACCGGGCTCATCACTGTTCACTGCTGTATCCATCACAGCAAAAACAATGTCACCGGTTTTGATAACCATTTTTTGTCGGTTATTCATTCCACTTGCGCCCATTTGGCCTTGTTGAAGCTCTGTAGCACCTAATGCTCCAGCTGCCATATTCTCCTCAGCGCCAGTTTTACTTTTAGGCTCTTCTGGGGCTGCAGCGTACACTTGGGTAGACACCTTTTTCCATTCTTGGATTGAGGTATTAGCCATAGCCAACATATCAGAAGTCTTTTGTTGAATTCTTTGCTGATACTTTTGCTCTGCCATCATCTGATTTTGCTTGTTCAAGATAGCCTGCAATTGTTGTGTACTGGACACATTTTTTGCCTGCGCAGAAGGTTGGGAAGAAACTGTAGGTATGCCACCTACTGTAGAAGTAGCTGTTTTCAAATTAGGATCTTGTAATCCAGCAAGTTGCGATTCTTCAGGCGTAAATCCTGCATCTTTAAGTTCGCTAGGACTAAAACCTGCTTTTTTCAATTGCGCAGCACTAAAGCCGGCATCTTTGAGTTGTTTGGCGCTAAATCCTGCCTTGCGTAGGTCATCTGCAGAGAAACCTGCGTCCTTAAGTTCTTTAGCAGTATAACCAGCATCCTTTAATTGTGCTGCAGAAAAACCGGCTTTTTGTAAATCAACAGCGGAGAAACCAGCATCCTTGAGGTCTTTAGCTCCAAATCCCGCATTTTTGAGATCTGTTGCACTAAATCCAGCATCTTTTAGCTCTCTAGCAGAAAATCCGGCATTTTTAAGATCCGCGGCACTAAAGCCTAGTTTTTTCAATTCAGCAGCAGTAAAGCCAGCATCCTTGAGATCTTTTGCAGAATAACCCGCATCTTTTAAAGCTTGCGCCGAACATCCGAGAGTTTGTTTAATAGTTAGTGCAGAGATACCAGCTGCCCTAGCTTTTTTCAAAGAATCCACACTACAATCACTCACTCGTCCACTCGCTAAAATGTCCGCAGGAGATAAGCCAGCTGCTTGTAATTGATCCGCCGTATAACCAGCCGCTGATAGCTCTGCGGGAGTGTAACCTGCATCTAGTAAAGATTTAGCATTATAACCTGCGTTTTTTAATGCTTGAGCAGAACAGCCATTGAGAGTTTTGATTTGTTTAGCAGAAACTCCAGCAGCCAATAGTTTTTTCAACTGATCAGGATCACAACCTGCAGCTTTGATTTGCGCATCAGTCAAAGGGATGGCTGCAGATATTTCTTGCGGAGTAAACCCTGCATTTGCTAAATCTGTATCGCTAAAACCAGCTGCTTTTAATGCTT
>SCSO01000503.1 GCA_004297865.1 Legionella sp. | reverse complement strand
CATCTTTACGTGCCCCTCGTAGGTTGGCGAGCAGTGGAATCCACCGCGTGCATCATGGAAATAGAACATACAGTCGGTCACCTTAGGATTGAGTGCCGCAACCACCGCCGCAACTGACGGATTTGCGATTGGTGCAGGAGGAAGGCCGGGATTCTTGTACGTGTTGTACTTAGATTTTATGTACTTATCGTCTGGTACGGGCTTTGGCCACCAGACACCATTCTTGCCAGTTGCTTTTGCATACTGAAGCGTTGCATCAATCTGTAGATTCATCTTAGCGAACAGACGATTCCAGAGAATGCCAGAAATATCACGCATGTCGTGCCACCCACCTGCTTCGCGCTCTATAAGGGACGCGATAATGAGTGCGTCTTCAAGAGGAACGAGTGCTGCAGTGGTAGTACTGTAGCGCTCAAGGATTTCTTTTGAGAAGCGATCGTAGATCATGATCTGCACCTCGTCCGGGGTCATCATGGTGGAAACGGTATAGGTACCAGGCTGGAACTGACCTTCAGTAAGCACCGGAGGATTTGAATACACTTGTTTAAGAAATGCAGAACGTTCCTTAAGAGACCAGCCGAGCGCTCCGCCAAAGGCACGCGCAACTTCTTCTTCACGGTATCCAGGGTATATGGTCACAAACCGTTGATCCGCTCCTGAAAGCTGCGAGTAGAGGGGAACTGAGGCGATCTTATCTGCAAGCCAAATTGTTACCCGATCAAGTATGCCCACAGACGCCGTAAGGGTTGTAGGCTCTTCAGCAAGAAGGGCTTCAATAGCAGGATCTTCTATGATGGTCTCCTGATGTGGATTCACTGAAATAGGAAAGGGAGCTTGTGCAGGCTTTGCCATGTCGCCCTCTATATCCATTGAGACAATGGCAGGCAAGGAGAAGAAACCGAGGACAAGTACCGCGACCGCTGCAGCGGCACCGATGTGCAACTTCTCAATAACCCCGAATCCAATCTTCGAAGTTTTCTTGATACTGCTCTTAGGCCGAGGCA
>SCSO01000444.1 GCA_004297865.1 Legionella sp. | reverse complement strand
GATCTCAATCACTCATGCTAGTACTATGGGCGGAAGTATATTGAATAATGGAGTGATTAATGCCGGGCAAAATGCGATATCTATTTTCTCTGCGGCCACAATCAGTGGCAGCATCTCCAACAATGGAACCATTGACGGTGGCAATAATGGAATATCCATTTCATTTTCTGCAACAGTAAATGGTGGTATCTCAAATAGTGGAACTATCCATGGAGATATCTTCGCGATTAACGTCTCCGCTGATAGTAATGTGAGTCATATTGATATTCTGGGTCAAAATGCACGAGTTATTGGCGCCGTTGAAGCAACTAATTCCACTGTACATATTACTGATGGTGCCATATTCACTAGTGAGGGCTCTTACAATGTCAATATTTTTAATATTGCATCCAATGCCCTCTTTAACATGGCCAATACAATTACCGCAACTTCGGTTAACAACTCCGGTACTTTGGCAATTGCCGATACCTCAAAAACAATAGTTGGAGATTATACGCAACAAACAGGCGGCGTATTTAAAACCAGTATTTCCAACCCAAGTAATTATGGTCAGTTAGTGGTAACCGGGGCGATAGATTTATCCCAAAGTGGTAATATTTATCTGCAAGTGGCTCCCAATGCGTTGCTTCATAATGGAGATATTTTTGCGAATGTGATTAGTGGGAATACGCTGACCACGCCAACCAATGGATTTAACATCAGTGATAATAGTTACATTTGGAGCTTTATTCCTACACTCAATAATGCCAGCAATGGTTTAAATCTGACTGCAACGATTAATCAAAGCGTTTACAATATATGCCAAGGCTCCTTTTGTCAGGGAGCTGCTACTGCAATCCTAGGACAAATTGCGGCGGGTAATCCAATATTTAGTCCTTATGCAACATTACCTACAGCTGATGAACTTCGTGTAGCCTTCAGTCAAGCGACACCAGAATTAACTAATGAAAATATTCAGGCTCTTCAATTAATCACTCGATCTGTTATGGACATAGCCCCTATGTGGAATACCTTACGTGGTAAATCTGCAGGAGACGCGATGTTTTATCAACCTGGGAAAATATGGATTAAACCTTATGGTGGATCCATGACTCAAAATGAACGCAATTCTGTCCCAGGATTTGATACTACCGTGTACGGTGCTGTCATTGGTAAAGATATACAATGGGATGATTGGTTATTTGGGGGGGGATTTGCCGCAGGTGGAAATACCATGCATGGCAAATCAATCCTCAGTGTGCAATCGCTTGATAGTCAAGCTTACCAAGGTATGGTGTATGGTGCTAAGCGCCTTCCTAATCATGTCTATTTTGCAGGTCAAGGATTAATTGGATTTGAAAATAATGATACCAATCGATCTATTCCTTTGTACGCAAGCACTGCAACCGGTTCATACAATAGTTGGTTTACTAACCTCCGAGTAGAAACAGGATGGAGTACTTATGCATTGAGTCCAAACTTTGTATTCACCCCCGCTATTGATGCCAGTTTTCTTTATATTAACCAAGGTAGTTATCAAGAAATGGGTTCTCTCATGGATTTATCCATTGCTTCTAACCATAATTCTTCTTTGGTCCTTGGTGCTTATGGTAATGGTGCTTATCATCTCAGTACACAAAATCAACGTGATCTAACGCTGACAGGATATGCAGGTTTTGCTGGAAATGTAATTAATAGTCAGCCACAAGTGAGCTCTACCTTCATTGCCAGCGGTTCAACCTTTTCAACCTTTGGTGTGCAATTTAACGAAGTCGTCTTTCGCGGTGGTATTGGTTTAAGTTTAACTTGCCCCACTAACCCGCTCAGTATAGAGCTAAACTATGATTTACAAGCAGGCAATAATGCTTACAGCGGTGTAGGTGCAGCCACAATTAAATATAAGACCTAACTGGTGTTAAAGTTATTTATCCTCATTAGTTGCTTCTATTTATCAGGATGTGTGTCACATACATCCCTGATGCCCCCGGAGATGCGCATTAGGCAAGCAGCATTGATTGCTAAAATGAACGGTTGGCATAAGCATACCATTCATACCACTTTATTTACGTTACAGACTTATGGTTCGCCTCCATCAAAAAAAGCGAATACTTTAACCATTTACCTTGAAGGTGATGGCTTAGCATGGCTTTCCGAAGACACGCCATCAGCCAATCCCACACCTATAACTCCTACTGCCCTTAAAATGGCGACTCATGATCAAAAAAATAATCCCATTGCTTATTTAGCGCGACCTTGTCAGTTTGTATTGAAAAAAGACTGGGCGGGTTGCCAACGAGCCTATTGGACTCATTGGCGATTTTCGCCGAAAGTAATCCATGCAATGAATGAAGCAGTTGATCAATTAAAACTTTATTATCATGCGAAGCATTTAGTATTAATAGGCTACTCCGGTGGGGGTACGATTGCCGCACTCATTAGCGCTAGGCGCAACGACGTAGTTCAATTAATAACCGTAGCAGCCATATTAGATACTGATTTCTGGGTTCGTCAAGACCGTTTAACGCCACTCAACGGCTCACTAAATCCAGCTGATGCATGGAGAAATTTGATCTTTGTTCCGCAAACACACTGGGTAGGAGGCAAGGATACTGTAGTACCTAAAGCCGTAGCTTTTGCGTTTGCCAAACGATTTCCCGCAACAAAAAAGCCGCAAATTATTGTGATCCCTACTTTTGATCATGCCTGTTGTTGGGCAACATTTAACGCTTTGATAAGTGGCGCAAGTTCAGATTCATATCGGACCCAACGTTCAACCGATGAGGTGTAAATCGGTTGTCGTACCTGGGCAAAGCTAGCGGTGCTTATCTGGCGTTTTGATTGATAAAAAGTAAGACAAGCTGCCTCCCAAGGTAAACCACAAAAATCAATAATTCGCTGCGCTTCTGCATCCAAATGATAAACCAGAGTTTCATATTGCACATCCAACCAAGCATGCGATGGTAAAACATGACGCCAATGATTCATTATTCGTTCATAACATTGGTAATATTGTCCGAGCTCCGTTAAATCATAGGAATACAATTGTCCCTGAGCAAATAGTTTTGTATAACAGGACAAACAAGTATCCAGAGGGTTACGTTGCACATGAATAATTTTTGCGTTAGGAAATAAAGCATAAATCAATCCA
>SCSO01000443.1 GCA_004297865.1 Legionella sp. | reverse complement strand
TTGAAATCGTCCAACAACGGATAACTTGATGGAAACAGCGAATGCTTCTGCTGCTTCTAAGATTCGGTCTTCAACTCCACTCATTAATACAATGTCACATTTTCCCTGCTTTTGTTCTATAAATCGTAATAAATCCAGACCATTAATATTTGGAATATTCAAATCTAAAAAGACTAACGAGACTTCCGGATTAAATAAATCCATAAAGTCATTAGGATTAGTGGTTATTGAGGAATTAAACCCCAATGAATTAGTCACATCTAATATAAAATTAGCGTAATCTATATCATCATCCATAATGATAATTTTACCGTCTGTACTCATGACTAATTCCCTATTTTAATTTTGTTCATGGCCTGTGACACTGTAGTAATAAATAGTTCGCGATTATAAGGCTTGTTAATCAGTACTTCCTCAATAGGCGCAGATTTATCTGACAAAGTCTCTGCGGGAAACCCAGAGGTATATACCACAACAAGATCCTGTTTTATGAGACGTGCCCGTTTAGCCAATTCAATACCATTTATTCCACCTGGCATAATGATATCAGTCACTAAGAGCTTGATATCCGGCTCACGTTCTAATGTTGCCAAAGCACTTTTTCCATCGGTCGCGTGAAGGACATCGAAGCCCATATCCTTTAAATAGATGGAAGCAATCTCTAATAAATCAGTTTCATCATCCACCGCTAACACCTTACCCGTAAATTTTGAGGGTTGTGCAATCGGTGTAGTAGCCTTTTCTACCTTAAGATCCCCATTATTAGCAAAGGGCAAATACAAAGAGATAGTCGTACCGTGACCCACTTCACTGTATATTCTGATTATTCCGCCAGATTGTTTGATAAAACCGTAAACCATGGATAAGCCCATCCCGGTTCCTTTGCCTCTTTCTTTAGTCGTAAAGAAAGGTTCAAATACTCGTTCCAGGTTTTCCGGTGGGATACCTTCTCCGGTATCAGTGACAGAGATACAGGCATAAGAACCAGGTTTTATTTCCCCGGACTGCACTGCTAAATAATTACTATCCAATACCAATAACTTGGTGGAGAAAATCAATTGTCCGCCATTGGGCATGGCATCTCGCGCATTAATAGACAAATTTAATAGAGCACTTTCTAATTCAGTTGCATCTATCATTGCCGGTGGTATGGACGTATCCAAATGACAAGAAATTTTGATATTAGAACCCAACACTCGGGTGGCCATTTCCACCACATTATTAATGGAATCAGCTAATACGGTAGGCGTGGGATTTAAGTGTTGACGGCGCGAAAAAGCAAGCAGACGTTTAGTCAGATCAGCTCCGCGCGTTGCCGCATTCAATGCATTTTTTACCCTTTTGAGTGCTTCTTCATTATTCGCTACACTACGTTCCAATAAATCCAGATTTCCTAAAATAATCCCTAGCAAATTATTAAAGTCATGTGATATCCCACCAGTAAGTTGCCCAATGGCACTCAACTTCTGACTTTGGCGAAGCTGTAATTCTAAATGTTTCTTTTCCGTCACATCCCGCACTATGTTAGAAGCCCCGATGATCTTGTTATCTGCATCTTTGATAGGTGATACCGTCATCGACACTTCAATAGGCTTCCCATCTTTTCTTTTTCTCAGGGTTTCAAAATGTTCTATTTTTTGACCTTGGGAGATTTTTTTTATAATTTCTGTTTCTTCTGTAACTCTATCGGTAGGGATTAGCGTTAATATGGACTGTCCAATCATTTCATTGGCAGTATAACCAAAAATCTCTGCTGCACCGGCATTCCAACTGGTTACTATACTGTTTAGATCGGTACTTAAAATACCATCATCAGATGAAGCCACAATATCCGCCAATTGCTTTTGATTCGCTTTTATTTTTTTTCTTTCTATTAAATTAGAGTTAAGAAGAAATAATCCAATGGACAACATAGAAATACTTAAAAATATGCCTAGCGGTGACAATAGCAGAGCTTGATTTAAAAGGATGTCATGCTTTAGTTCTTGAATAGAAAAAATCTTAGCTTCTTCGCTTTGCAATTGATTAAGATTTTCTCTGATTTGATTATTAATAGCGGCTTCTTTATCCCTGTTTGTTTTATCAGCCAAATCCATTTTTTCGGCAATCAAAGATTTCAATTTATCCATCTTAATTTTTTTGTAATCATTATGAGCGATAAATTGATAAGCATTATCGAAATGCTTAGAGATTTGTTTTTGATTTTGGCCTCTATTATCTAAATTGGCTTCGTTCATATCATAATATTGAAGTGATATAAGAACACCATTTAGAGCTTTCATGGTCTTTCGCGTCGTGATCATTTCTGCATTACTTTTTTTGATCTGATAGATAAAATTATAGAAAGTTAAGGAAATAACTATTAATGCCATTAACAGAAGAATACAGCCGCCGGTAATGGACCTATTTAAGGTCCAGTGAAAATCACTCTCTTTCTTAAGGATTATCAATACGGAAAGGCTTAATAACAGAAATAACAACGCGGTATGAATACCCATATTGGCATAATTTAAAACATGAAAATCGAACAATACAACGGGAATGTAACTAAAAAATACCAAGCCTGCGATAATCATCACGGTAGTACAAAGTGCCGCAGAAATTGGTTTTTTTAGATAGATTCCTTTACCGGGCAATGCCAGTAACAGAGCAATCCCCATATTTAAAAAACAAAAGGCCGTCGTTGGTGACATTCGCCCTGGGTTTAGGGTGTTCTCCATGTCTTTAAATAATAACTGGTGAAACCCTAAGTCGATTTGCAGGAGATAAGCTAAAAGCGTGAGTACGGCAAGGGCTATAACAATTAATGATTGAACGATAATTGCTAATTTGAATAATTTTGAACGGGAGCCTATTGCTAAACAAATGACCGCCAAACTGCATAATATCATACCTACAGCAGTATTGGCTTTCATAGTGGTTTCGTTGGGTATTACACTTTTAAAGAACTCAATATCATATGCCCAACCGATGAGCACCAATATCCCTACAAACATAGTCAATATAGGAAGAATAATGGGCCAATTGACTTGTGCTATTTTGTGCTTCATTAAACTTCCTTGTTAAATGAACATTCCTTTTAAATAGTATCGTCCTTCACCTATTAAAATCAAATTAAAATCAATGGCCCCCATATAAACATTGGCTACAAGCATTTATAATAGCTATTTTAATCAGGCAATAAGGTGTGTAATGGAACTACAAAATAACCGGCGTTTTTTCTACAAATGGATATTGGGAATGATAGGTCTCGCTTTATCTACAGTCATGTATGCAACTATCCTTTCTGCAAAATCATCTCAATCAGTGAAATTAAAATCACCGATAAAAAATACCTTGGTTTCTGTCAGTGGAATAGAATCCACCATTTCTGATTGTGGTCCTGGTTGTCAGCTAATAAACTTATTGAGCTCTTCCACTCATCCTCAGGGCAAGTTAACGATAGATTTGCATACAAACCGGGGATGCCATTCTCAGTTTTCCGCTTCCTTCGAAGAAAAAAATGGCACCCTTTCCACTGAAACTGGCATCTTTATGATTGCTATCTGTGAAGATAAATTTGCAGAATTTGAAATTCTGCAAAATCTAAATAGCAAAGGATACCTGATAAACATTTATACTGATGAGAACATTACTGATTAAGTGCCATTCGACGCTGACCCCATTGATTTTTTTTCTGTTTAAATTTATTGTGAATCATGACCCAACCTTCGATTTCCCGCCTGATGAATGATGATCTTTTTCTCTACAAAACACGTTTCTTAACCTTTGCTTTATTATTAGGTTATGTCTTTATTCACGTGATGCTGACCGGAAGTTATGTGGATGTCACGTTGGTGAAAGAGTTGGATTTCACTGCTCGCTTGCCTTTTGGGCAGCGTTTGTTGGTTCCTGCTTTGGCGCATTGGATCTCTATTATTGTTCCCCTGAAAGTCGATCATTTATTTTTCTTGATGGAATGGTTGTTCGTTTCTTTATTTTATTTTGCTTTGGTTAAATTATTAGAAGAGGAATTTAGCCATAGGCAAGCACAGCTGTTGAGCTGGCTTTTTCTTTTATTATTACCCTTGATGACGATTATTAATTATCGTTTTACTACCGGCGGGGAGGCGACGTTCTTTTATCCTTATGACACAGCCTCACTGTTTTTTCTCGCAGTTGGTTTTTTACTCTGTTTGCGTGAACAATGGCTTTATTTGATTCCTTGGATTTTTTTAGCAACCTTTAATCGCGAAAGCACGATACTCTTGGTGCTTTTAATACCGGCATTGCATTGGCAAAAGCTCAGGTCAGTCATTTGGCCATTGCTATTCGCTGTATTAGCCTATGTCTTGACGCGTTCTCTTGTTTTACATTTCCTAAAAGACGTGCCCGGTGATGTAGTGGAATGGTATTTTCGCAAATCCGCCCATACTTATTTTGAAATCAATTTGTATTGGTTGTTTAAAATGCAAAATATTCTGCTCTTTCTCTTTTGTTTTGCGGGATTGCCTTTATTTTGGTTTGCTTTTTATGATTATATCCCGATGCGGTTTAGACCATTGCG
>SCSO01000557.1 GCA_004297865.1 Legionella sp. | reverse complement strand
ACCGCATTGGATTCAAAATAAACAGTGTAACTGCCCACCTGTTGAACATGTGAAGTCGGTTCAGCGTTAAAACGTATTTCTTTTATTTTACCCAAATTAACCAATTTCATTTGTGTTTCATAATACCCACCATTCACCCGTATGATCTCAGGCTTTACAAAAGACAGCTTGTTTAGCTCTGACTTATTATTGGCCACCAATCGATTTAATTCACTATTACTTAGAGCCACGTATTCTTGATGATCAATTTGTCGACGTAACATGCGGCCTAGAGGTGCTTTCGCCTGATAAAGATTTTCATATTGATCCGCGGAAACCACCACAATAGGGTCGTTTTCTTCAAGGCTGTGATTGTGTTTAAGATCCGCAAACACGATATCCTCTCTACGCTCATGTTCTTCAGTAATTGGTTTTGCTTCCGATAACAACATATTTAATTTTTCTGTAGGGAAATTTTTTGCACAATTTAAAAATCGTGATTGCACTAACCACTCGTCACTGGGGTAATAAACCACAAATAAGGAATTTTCTTTAATGGTATTAATGATCGCTTGGTAAAGAGCTAAAGGCACCGCAGGACAGCCCCAACTACGACCCGCTCTGCCGTATTTTTTTATAAAATCTTCCTCCATGTACCAACCACCATGCATCACAATATAACGATTAAAAGCATTGCCATTAAAATGATTCTCCAAGCCCTCTAAACGTAAAGACAAACCTTCCCGTCCGTAATAAGCCTTTTCTGTACGATAAACTCCCAGGCTACTTGCTTTACTATTATTGATATTGGAAAAATATTTTGAAAATAAGGTACCTGAACGAATGCCATGTGATACATAAGTGTTAAATAACATTTTTTTAGCTTTTAGATCAAAAACCCACAAGCGCTTTTGATTAGAGGACAAAGAATAATCAATCACTGTGAGAATGTCATTGCGTTTCACATTATAAGTATTGGCGCAGCTAAGAGTGGCCAACACCTTGTTAACCACTGCGCTATTTAAATTGGGAGCTTCTTGCTGAAACATTTCTTTAATTTCTTGTAAAGGAAGTGGGTAAGCTTGCGCTGTGGTTTCGATGGTATTGACCTCTGTTAGCACACTGCCTACTGAGGATTCCTCAGCGGAATTTTGGTGGCTATTATCCACTACAGACAAGGATAAACCGGATGACGCTACTGCCAAAATTAATAGCAGAACATTTATCATAATCAATCCCTTGAAGTCACATTGATTGACAATGTGTTTATATTTACATCTTCCT
>SCSO01000442.1 GCA_004297865.1 Legionella sp. | reverse complement strand
GGATCAATATTAATGATTTAGATCGAAAAAATAATATTGGAATCTTTGATATTTCTGTTCGACATGAAGACCCGGCACTTGCAACTCGTATTGCCAATGAAATTGCATCTGTAACAGTTAAAAAAAATGCCAAAAAAAAATCATTAGAGGCTTCAAAATCCTTAGAATTCCTACACTATCAATTACCAACAGTTAAACAATCGCTAGAAGTGGCTGAGATGAAGCTCAATCGCTACCGAGCACAGAGTGGTAAACTCGATATTAAATTGCAAACAGAGAATTTTTTGCGACAATTAGCTGAACTGGATAAAAAATTAGCTGAGTTGCGAATCAGTAAAATCGATATGCTCCAACGCTATACTGAAGAGCATCCTGCTTTTATCGCGCTCAGCAGACAAATACAAGAAATAAAAGAGGATAAAAAAAATTTAGAGTATAAGCTTAAAACAATACCTGAGGCAGACCAAATAGCTGTTAATTTAATGTTAGATGCACAAATTAAAACCGCTCTATACACAGCATTATTAAATAAAATTCAAGAGTTGGAAGTGCTTAAGGCAGGAACTATAAGTGACGTACAAATTCTCTCTAGTGCTAAATTACCAGATGAGCCTTTGCCATCAAAGAAAAAATTGATCTATCTAGGTAGTATTTTATTAGGGCTAATTTTTAGTTTTATGCTTATCTTTGTGCGAAAGTTATTATTTATACGAATTACTGATCCGCATTGGACTGAGCATCATTTCAATATTATGAATTTAGCCATTATTCCCTATTCTAAGGAACAGCATAACAATACGTTTGGATTAACTTCAAAAAAAGCACTTCCATTATTAGCCCAAATTAATCCACGCAGTTTGTCCATAGAATCATTACGTAGTTTGCGCACTAGTTTGCAGGTTTCACTGACTTGTGCTAGCAATAATGTAATCTCTATCTTAGGTATCGCTCCAGGGGTAGGTAAAACCTTCGTTTCTACTAATTTAGCTTATCTCTTAGCTACAACTGGGAAGCGCGTATTAATTGTTGATGCGGACTTAAGGCGCGGAACCGTTCACAAATACTTTAATCAAACTGCATCACTAGGATTTGCTGAATTGATAAGTGGTACTAAAACAATCAGTGAAGTATTAAAACCATCTAGTCACTCTAATTTAACTGTGCTAACCCGAGGCGATTATCCAGTAGATCCGTCAGAATTGCTCACAAGCACACGATGTAAAGAATTGATTATGGATTTTTCTAAACAATATGATGTGGTTATCATCGATACAGCTCCCGTATTAATGGTTACTGATGCCGTAGTAGTTAGCGCGATTTCTGCCACCAATTATTTAGTTTTAGGTTCTAATGTTCACCAACCTAGTGAAATTGAAATTGTAATAAAGCGCCTAACCAATGCAGGGGTCCTCCTAAATGGGTCCATTTTTAACTTTCATAATTCGGCCAGTTGTAAAAACTCTTATTACTCAAAATATTATGGTTACCAATCTTATTATGAGGATGAGACTGAAGAGAAGCAGAAAAAGAAGAAAAGAAAAATATCAGTCAATTAAAATACAATTATTACCGCTGAAAATAGGCTAAATAAGAGAACAACAACGTGATTAAACAACAAAAGTATTGTTGAATTTTTAACATAGAAATAAAATTAACCACATGATGATAAAAAGAAAATCATCGGATCAATTTGATAGTATCTTAACTCTTGTGCTATATTAATTGAGCTTTAGATAAAAGCTAAATAATTGATTAAGCAATGTAAATTGCAAAGAAAACCTAATATCTCCATCTAAAAATTGGTGAATGACTAAAAATCAGGCATGAAGCACAAAAAAAATTAAGGATAAATTATGAAATCAAAGAAATTGAACCAACTGGTCGCACTCATGATGTCTCTATCAATTTTACCTATATCTGGTTTTGCAGCACCAGAAGCTCGGGGAGCATCCCCAAAACCGCAAACAGCACCACGTGCAGCAGTAGGTGGTGTTAGTAAAAGTACTATTGGTGCAGTGGGTGCTGTGGTTGCTCTCGGTGTTGGTCTTGGTGTTGGTATTTCATCTGCAACTAATAAGTCTAAGTCTCCAGCAGCGACTACAGGCACTACCTCCGGCTAATCGACGCAATTTGTTTTTAAAGGGCAAGCACGTTAGTTTGCCCTTTAGACTTTTATTATATTTGAAATTTCATGTTTAGATTTATATTTTTTTTCAGTTGGTATCGTAGTTACTTAAGCTTCCCTGTTAGCTATTTAATTTTAGCATCGCTATTATGTGCTTGTTCTTCTTCCACAGCACCCATGCTTTCAGCAGCTAAGAGCGTGATACACCCTAAATCAGGAGTATCCTTAGATCCAGATTATCGTTATTTAAGAACTTCTTTTATCTCTCACAGTATTCTACCATCCCCCGTAGCATATTTAGCACTCGGAAGCTCACAATACACCTCCAGTGGTTTACTTCAGATCTGGTATAGTGCCGATAAAGAAATTATTAAGTTATGCAATGCTCGTTTATGTGGCACTGCTGGTTTGCCCGTAGATTGGCGTAAAGTTTTATTAAAAAATATTCCTTCATGGGACCAAATTCGTTTAAATGATATCGTTTATGAACGTCAACGTTTTGTAATGCCTGGGTTTCATTTTGGTATTCAGGACCAAGTTTTTGTGCACAAAATAGCTGCTCCGAAACGATCTTTACTTGTGGGTTTTAATCCTAATCAGTTAATATGGTTTAAAGAAAATACCATCTGCTCACAGAAAAATATGCGTCTTCCTGATGCCCGTTATGCTGTTGATTTTTCGGGCAATAAACCGCAAGTCATTTACTCAGAACAATGTTTAGCAAAAGGTTTATGTTTTGCATTTCAAATATGGACTGCAGACCAGGAAAAAACCTTTAGTATGAACAAAAAACACCGACTATGAGGATCTATAAAATATACAGAATATTTTTCAGAAGCTTTTTAGGCTTATTTTTGTCCTCATCTCTTATGATTGCAGCCCCATCTAAAACGATTGAGGATATACGTCTTAGTCAATGGCTTATTCAACATAATGGTCCTGATGATTATTTATCTGGGCTCATGTGGCTTGTTCCAGAAGAAAAGAGTGTGCAAGCCACTTTGAAACAGAATTTACTTGATGAGTTAGCTTCATATCAAAAACACGCTGGTACAGAACAAAAAAAGGTACGCTTTTCAAGATTAATGAGTAAGCTACACCGTATTCCAATAACAGGGCGTGCTTTTATTTCTATACCGGATCCACTGTGGTTAGAACTCCACCCGGCTCAAGATCCCATATTAAGACAAGGACAATTATTTTCCCTTCCGAAACAACCTCAATCAGTTACTGTATTGCTCGAGGATGGCTCTCTTTGTCAAACGCCTTTTATTCCCAGTGTCCTTGCAAAGACTTATATTAAGAAATGTATTGGAATAAATGCTGCCGTTGACTATGTGTGGATTGCGCAACCTGATGGCAGAACCCTATTTTATGGTATAGCTATTTGGAATGAAGAAACTCAAGATCCACCTATGCCAGGGGCCTGGATTTGGGCTCCAAAACGTCATAGCAAAATCAACAAACACTTCTCAAAAAAATTAATTGGTTTTTTAGCAACTCAAGGTGTTGCTCCAGATGAAAGCTCTATTTATTTTCCTGAAATCAACATCGTTAAAGATGTTAAATTTGCACGAAACGCGCAATACACATCCAACGATTGGGGTATGATTGGTTTACTCCAAATGCCCTCAGCACGAATGGAAAGAGAAGGTGAGGTTCGTTTTCAAGGAACAAGCGTTTATCCCTATGACCTAGGAACTGTGGCATTCCAACCATTTAATTGGCTGGAAGGTAGTTTTCGTTATGTACGTATTCGTAATCGATTATATGGCCCTAAAATCAGTAAGTTACTATATATGGATAAAAGTTTTGATGTAAAATTGAAAATATTACGTGAATCAGCCTATTTACCTGAATTATCGATTGGGGCTCAGGATATGGCAGGCAGTGGTTTATTTTCTGGTGAATATATTGCTGCGAATAAGCGCATTAAAGATTTTGACTGGACACTAGGTATAGGCTGGGGATCTCTTGGAGCTCAGGCCAATATTTTAAATCCTCTTAGTATATTGAACTCTAATTTTAATAGCCGAATTAATGATATTGGTGTGGGTGGCAAATTTATTTGGAATTCATATTTTCGGGGGCCTGCTGCTTTATTTGGTGGCCTCGTATGGCATACTCCTTGGGACCCTTTATTGTTTAAAATGGAGTATAATTCGAGCGCTTATCAACTCTCTCCAAAGGATCTCAATTTCAATCCGCAAAAATCACCAATTAATTTAGGTCTTGTATACCGGTTTACTTCAAATATTGATTTGATGTCTGCATATGAACGCGGTAATACTGTAATGCTTGGTTTTACCTTGCATACGTCATTAAGTAAACTAGAGCCAATCAAAATATTTGATCCAGAAATACCGCCTATTTTAGCAAGCCAACCTTTGAGCATGCCTAACTGGACACAAACTGTAAGTGATATTCATCAATTAACCGGGTGGTCAGTAAAAAATATTAAAATAGTGGGGGATTCACTTCATGTTCAAATTGACGATACATTTAATAGCTATCGGGGAACTCGTTTTGAAAAATTAATTGCTTTATTGCATCGAGATGCCCCAGAAAACATAAAAAGATTTGTATTAATATTCAGTGAATATGGGATGAATCTTGATGCAAAAGAAATTAATCGCGCAATTTGGGTTCAACAACACTTAGAAGCCCTTCCTCCATCGCTTGTTGTCCCTCCAATTACTTCTTTTGCACCAGAATCCTCCTATGTATATTCTAAAAACACTAAAAGCAATCGCCCCTTATGGCAATCTAAGAGGATGAGTTTTTCAGGAGACATTGCACCAAGCTTCTCTCAAATTATTGGCGGTCCTGACGGTTATATATTATATCAAGCAGGAGTATTTGCTAGTGGAGCCTTTACACTAGATAATTCATCCTTTTTATCTGGAGTATTAGCGGTCCGTTTAATCGATAACTATGATCATTTCGTTTATGATGGACCCAGCGATTTACCGCGTGTTAGAACTGATATGCGTCAATACATTTTGACCTCACCCACCACTATTCCAAATTTACAACTCTCCCATATGGAGCAAATTTCGAAAAATCAGTTTGTTAGTATCTATGGAGGTCTTTTAGAGCCTATGTTTGCAGGGGTTGGGGCAGAATGGCTTTATCGTCCATGGCATAGCCCACTTGCTGTAGGTATTGATTTCAATTTGGTCCAACAACGAGGTTTTGCACAGGATTTTAGCTTACAAGATTATAAGGTTGGTACAGGACAAGTCACTTTATATTGGAATACCGGTTGGAGTGGTATTTTAACCCAATTAAGTGCAGGTCAATATTTGGCAGGGGATCGTGGTGTAGAGATAGACATAAGCAGAACATTTAAAAATGGTGTAGTTATTGGTGCGTATGCTAGCAAAACCAACGTTACCGCTGAAGAATTTGGTGAAGGAGGTTTTAACAAAGGGATCTATGTTATTGTACCTTTTGACGATATTTTACCAATATCTACTCCTGGTAATGCTTACTTTGGATGGCAACCATTATTACGTGATGGTGGTGCTGAGTTAAATCGGTATTACCCACTATATGCTATGACAGCTATACGCCAATGACAATAAATCAATAGTTTATATTAAAATCGAAAAACTAATTTGGGCTAAAGGTAAAAAATCATCTAAAGTAAATGCTTATTTAATTACATGGAGTAAAAATATGATAGATAAAAAGGATGCATCGATAATTAAAGATCAAACAGAAGAATTAACAACTCGAGAAATCAAATTTAGAGAAGCATATGCCCTGCTCATGAGACCTATTCATGGGTTATCTTCAATGGTAGAAAATAGCACCAATAAAAAAGATAGTGCGACCCGCAAAGCTCTCATTACAAATATACAGGAAAGACTAGAAAAATTAGCGAGTTTTTTGCCACCTGATGTTAAAGAAAAAGAATCATTTGAGCTTAAAGATATTGCAGAAAACCTAAAATACATGAGCTTATGGGGTGCTTTTGATGATGATTCTGAATTATATAAGAAAGATTTGTCTGACGAAGAAGCGCTTTTTGAAGCCCACACTCTAAAATTATTCATCCTAGATGAGGAAAAAGGTATGGATCTTAATGATATAGTTGACTCATTAAAGAATCTCGCACCAGACCCTTATGAAGCAGAATTAACTAACTTGCATTGCAACGAAGCTGTAAATGCATTTAATAACTATAAAAAACTAGTGGTTCTGCATTATTTTACCAACGACCCCTTTGAACATGGCGAAGAGATGCATAAGGGTTTAAATCAAATTGCTGAAAAACTTGGCATCGATTTAACTAAACAAGATTTCGTTGAAGAAACCTTGCTAAAAATGGCTGGAATTGATACCCAACATCAACAATGTCAATACAAGTGCAATGATCCACACTTATTCCAAATTACTATCAAAGGAATTAACACTTCTGTTGCTGATGCATTTATAAAGTATTTAGGTGACGTAACAAAGGATACTAATGCATCTTATAAGCTAGTGGACAATGGAGCTCATGAGACAACTAATAAAGAAACAGGAACTTATTGTTTTTCAGTGGACATCAAAAAAGCTAAAGAGCTATTACTACCCGCTTTTACAACTGAGGTCCTTCGCATAGAAAATGAAAACCCCGCCGCATTTGATCATTACCGAGTGAAAGCGGTCAAGAGAAATGCGTACGCGTTTCACTCCATGCCCGCAGCACCTACTGAGGATCTTTTTCATTCAGCAGAAAGCATACCAAACTCACCTAACCAATAAAATCAATGCGGTCAGACTCGATTGCTTTTACCTAAATAATCAATCGAGTCTGACTCTGAAGGATCCCCACGAATTATAGGTATCAGCACAATCTCTCGGCAATGGGGTTTAGCCTAGGGTACAAAAAATTTGTGGGGATACCTCAGGGTCTGACTCCATTGATTTTTAGTTTATTTTTTTATAAGTATCATGCCCAATAAAACGTGCTCCAGGTCCTTCATGAGTAATGTCACTGGCTTGGTGGACCAAAATGGAAAGGGTATCAATATTTTGCGTATGCTTAGTAAAATTACCTGAGAAACTTAACACGGAATTGCACATGGGATAGACCACACTAAACGTGAGTGCATTTCCGGTAATATAGCCAACAATAGGTCTTTTAGTGCCAACGGCATCTGGGCATGATTTGGAAGCCACTGCCGTGGTGAAATAACCTTCAATTTTATTATCCGCCGAGATTGTTAATTCTAAAATTGACCCGCGTTTATTTTTATAGGTTTGCGTGTTTTCTAAAGCATATAGAGGATGACTTATTAAAGCCGTGCTAAGAAATAGACCAGAACATAACAGAGGTAACTTCATAAATAACTCCAAATTGTAATTGATTTGCGTGCTTAGTATAGGGTTAAAATGGCGAACATTAACTCCGTGATATCACGGATGGTTACGATTAAATTGGGCAATTAATTCTGCTCGCGTGTTTACTCCCATTTTTCGTTTTGCATTCATGATGTGGGATTCTACTGTTCGAGGTGAGATACCCCATTTTTTGGCAATTTGTTTGTCAGTAAATCCTTTAGACAGAAATAAGATTGCGGCATATTCACGTTTACTCAAAGTGAGTAAGTCAGTAGTTTTAGGAATTTCTAAACTGAAACCAATAAGACCAATAATTTTATGATGATGATCGAAGAGTGGGCATTTTTTAGTTACAGCACTGATCGCAGTTCCATCATGTCGTATGATACGTTCGTTGACACTAATGGTTTGTTCATTTTGTAACAATAACTTATCATTTAAAATTAAGTTATCCGCAAAGTCAGACCAGGAAAAATCGTGGTCTTCTTTTTTATAAATATCTCTTATCCCCTGAAAACCCAATGATTTTTGGATAAAGAAATCATTCCCCCAAAGATACTGGCTGTTTTTATCCTTAACAAAAATGGGTATATCCAAATTTTGATAAGCTGGTAAGGGCAATTGGTCGATATACAGTCTATTCATGACATAACTTTAAATTAATTGATCCAATAAGAGGCTGCCTGTATTTTAGATATGAATTATAAAAAATCAATGGGATCAGACTCCATTGATTTAATTTGATAAAATAGTATAAATTAAGTACAATACGATAATTTAAAATTATCATGAACAATTGCGTGACTGGGAAATATTAATGAACCGCATCAATTATTTTTTATCTCTATCTCTCTTATTATTTTCATGCAATCTCTATGCAGTTAAAACAACTGAAATTCCAATGTATGAATTTAAAGAGGAGCTTAGTGCGTTACATTTAGATGGCAGCATTGTTACCGTTTCAGGAAAGAAATATAATTTTTCCCATTCTGGGCTTGAAATAAAGGAAGGATCTCAATTTTATATTGGCTCTTTAACCAAGCAAATGACTGCATTAATGTTATTAAAAGTCCTTCAGGAGCATTTTCCAGAAAAAGATTTGCACAAAATACTCAACCAAAATATCCTCACCCTCTTTCCAAATTCTAAATTTTTAAGTGAAATTAATAGGCCTTGGTTATCAAAAATAAGTTTGTTGGATTTACTAACCCATCGCTCCGGATTACCTGATTACATTGATTATTATGCCAATGATATTAAAAATCCTAAACTTTTGAATAATCCGATCAATCCAATTGAAATATTTCAGTCAGTTAAATTCGATCCTGAAAAAAATTATCATTATTCGAATACTAATTATTTATTATTAGGCAAACTGATCGAAGACATTGAACAGACTTCTTACGACAAGGTCTTTGACCGATTTGTCAAAATACCAGCTAAAATGGTGTCGACCTATGCTCCTATCACCGGAAATTATTACACTCTTAAGGGTCAACCCCGTTTCAATAAATTATTGCCTGATCTAAACGATCAAATATTTATTGATATGAGTAATGCAATTGGAACAGGAAATGTCATCTCATCGACGTCTGATTTAATCAAATGGAATCATTTCTTACATAAGGAATTAAAACCACAATTAAAAAAAATAATGCTGCAAAATTATTTCCAAGACGATGACAGTTGGATTAATTTGGGATTATCTACCGAGGAAACGAAGTATGGTTCTTTAACTGGTTTTCAAGGTGGTCTCGATAGTTATCTTAGTTTTCTTGGGTATTTCCCTAAAAATGATTTATCCATCGCAATACTAACTAACAATCAGGCTGATTTTGCAAAGATAATGGATTGTTTAGATAATTTCCTAAGATAATATCTTATAATCAACTTTTTTTAGAAATCAATCGAGTCTGACCCATTGATTATGCAGAACGAATTAAGCAATGAATTTACTTATCATTACCAACAGCCTGACGAATATCATTTCTGTCTCGAATCAATTTATTTAGCCGAATTTGTGGCAACGCAAATGAAATCTCATCCCAATCTGAATACATTGCGTGTGTTGGATCTTTGTGCCGGCTGCGGGGTTATTGGGATTGAACTGTCATGGCATTTGCAAGCCCTTCGACATATTGATTTTATCGAGGTTCAAGATATTTATACGGACTATTTTTATCAAAATATCGCTAGCGTCAATCGACCTGAATTGAAATGTTCTTGGCATCTTTTAAATTATGATGAATTACATAAAAAAACATGGGAAGAAAAATTTGATTTAATTATCAGTAATCCCCCCTATTTTCTTCCAGATCATGGAATGCTTTCACCATCTGACTTCAAAAATCGCTGTCGCTTTTATTTAGACAGTTCTTTCCAGAATTATATTCGTGCGATCGCTAATTCTCTTACCAATAATGGTAAAGCTTATTTTTTATTACGCTCATTAAAACATCATGGATTAGATTTATTTTCTGATATCCAAAAAATACTTCATGATACCTGCGTTACAGTAACCAATAGTTCGAATATCCGGGGCACAGACATTATTTTATTAGAAAAAATCAATCGAGTCTGACCCTGAGCAATCCCCACGAATTTTTTGTACCCAAGATCTCCCTTCTCCCTTCAAGGGAGAAGGTGCCCAGAGGGCGGATGAGGGTAATTAAATTCAGCCCTGACGAAAGCAATGGAGTTTAGCCTTTTTTAATTCGTGGGATACCTAGAGTCTGACGCCATTGATTTTCCAGGATCAACTAAACACCTTAAATCCTTTGCCTAATTCACATGTTACTTCTATGGCCGTCATTTTTTCTTCAAAAGTCACTGGATCAATAAAACGATTGATAACATGTAATTCATTATTCTTGGAGAAAGTGTAGACATAAGCCTGATTCACTGGACCAAGACCGGGTATCATTTTAATTTCATGGGTATATCGAACTCCCGATGATTGCAAAAATCCACTTTTATCAATGTTTATGTTATCTGGTCGATAGCTGGATAAGAAATTAGGCTTAACATCTGGAAAATTACTGTAGCAAAGATCCCAATCAATTAAATATTTGATCCGTTTACCTTCTTTAAGGGCATCAACCGCCTGATCGTAACTTGATAATTGGCCTGCGAAACCATTGGCAGCTAAGAGTAATGCAAATAATACGTATTTTATCATGTAGTTACATCCTTATAGTGTTTTAAGCCGGCATGAAGAACGCCCGAGGATTTGCAAAAATATTTTTCTATATGGCAAAAGCTATAGGCTATGTCGCCTCCATTGGAAATTATTCAAAACAAACGGCGTCAGTCAATATATTTCGCTCAATTAATGAACCTTTACAATCAATTAAAGAGGATCAATCTAACCAGGAAAATCAAGACCCATCACGCTCTCTTTAGTTTAGGGGTGAAAGTCAGTTGGGGTATTAACCACCGCCTCTAAAATACAATCAAAATGCTGCTCAGATCATTGAGTGTGGGATGTTCTAATTTTAGAGGATCAGACTCGATGAATAGAGTAAAAAAAATCCATCGAGTCTACTTTCTCAGATTGCAAAAAAATACTTGAATCATTACCTTTCTTTATTTACGATGGATGCACTTCATCTCATCTGTTGGATAGGAATATGACGGAATTAGAAGTTCAGAGCCTCATCATCGAGTCTATAGAACAATACTTGAAAACTTGCTGTCAAAATGAAGTAGAAATTGAAGTTGCTCTCGCAACCCACACTATTCCTAAAGGCCTGAAAGAGATAGTTAAAAATACCTTACACCAGATAGAACGCAAACAACGCGCACTAGAAATAAAATCTCAATTTGAATTGCAAAAATTTTCGAAAGAATCAATCCTAGGTTCACTAACAACAGAGGAGGCTTTAAATCAAATAAAAAAACTAGAAGAACAAAAGGAATCCTTATCTCAAAAATTTTCCGCAACTAAAAAACTCCTTAAAACCGCTTCAGCAAATTTTATTAGACCCTCTAGTTTTAACAATGACAATTTTTTTGCCAGCTCACATTATGCAGATATTCTTTCAATAGATAGGACTGATGATGAGTTGAACTTACTAGTCGAAACCATAAATA
>SCSO01000441.1 GCA_004297865.1 Legionella sp. | reverse complement strand
CTCGAGAAATGGCAAAACGAGTCGATTTTATTTCGGTAGGTAGTAATGATTTAACACAATATTTATTGGCAGTGGATAGAAACAATGCCCGAGTCGCAGGATTGTATGATAGTTTACATCCGGCGATGTTGCGCATGCTTTTGCGTGTGGTAGAGGGGGGGCATGGAGCTGGTGTGGAAGTGAGTATCTGCGGGGAAATGGCCAGTGATCCTTTAGCAGTGATTCTACTTATTGCTATGGGTTTTGATACCTTAAGTATGAACTCCGCGAGTTTACCGCGGGTGAAATGGCTCATTCGTAATTTTTCAATAGCGACAGCTCGGAAAATCCTGGCGGAAGTTTTAGAATTTGAACATCCAGCGGAAATTAGGTTGCATTTGCAAAAAGCACTTGAAGAAGAAGGTTTGGCGGGACTAATCCGAGTAGGTCAAACATGATAATGGCAGACATGCTATTACATGGTGCAATTTATGCCTTCATTGGTGCCTTCGCTGGTTTAATGTCGGGCATTTTGGGCATAGGCGGCGGTGTGGTCGTGGTGCCTGGTTTAGTTTTTTTATTTCAACATAGTCATATCATTCCTGAAGACGCTATTATGCATGTTGCTGCAGGTACTTCCTTAGCAGTGATGATTATTACTTCCCAATCTTCTTTACGAGCTCATTTAAAACTTGGGGAGGTATTATGGCCGGTGTTTAAAAAACTATGGCTAGGTATTGCGTTAGGCACTATTGCTGGTGCTTTATTGGCTACCCTCCTCTCTACGTATTGGTTGAAAATTATTTTTGCTTGTTTTCTTTTCTTGATTGCCCTAAAAATGTTAACCGATATGCATGTGGCGCATCCAGAACGGTTTCCCCCCAATTGGGTCAATCGTTTGGTCAGTTTTTTAATTGGTTTAAAGTCAGGTTTGTTAGGTGTAGGTGGCGGTGTATTGATTATTCCTTATCTTACTTATTGTGGGATAGAAGTAAGAAAAATTGCGCCAGTCTCCAATTTGTGCACCTTCACTGTAGCGGTAGTAGGCACTATTGCTTTTACGCTAACTGGTTTTCAAGAAATGCGTTCTGTACCCTTTGCTTTGGGTTATGTGTATTGGCCCGCGGTGCTATGGGTTGCCATTCCTAGTAGTTTAATTGCCCCTTGGGGTGCGAAATTAAATTACAAATTACCAATAAAGCAATTAAAATATGGTTTTATTGTCATTTTGATTCTTACTGCAACGAAGATGTTATTTTAAAAGGACTCAGCGCCATGTTTACTTATCCAAATTTTGATCCGGTCGCCTTTTCTATTGGTCCAGTAAAAATTCATTGGTATGGGTTGATGTATTTAATTGGTTTTGTGATGGCCTGGCTTTTAGCTTATTGGCGGAATAAACATTACAAATTGAATTGGACTACCGATCAAATTAGCGATCTTATCTTTTATGCGGCTTTAGGATTGATTTTAGGCGGCCGGATTGGCTACATGCTGTTTTATAACACCATGGAATTGATTCATGAACCTTTATCGCTTTTCAAAATTTGGCAAGGGGGAATGGCTTTCCATGGTGGCTTAATTGGCGCAATGCTTGCGATTTGGTTGTTTGCCCGCAAAATAGGTAAACCCTTTTTAGAGGTGACAGATTTTGCTGTACCTTTGGTTCCTTTAGGTTTAGCTGCAGGACGTATTGGTAATTTTATTAATGGAGAACTTTGGGGACGGGTAACCGATGTGCCTTGGGCCATGGTTTTTCCGCAAATCGATGATCAACCTCGGCATCCTTCGCAATTATATGAATTCGGTCTAGAAGGTATTTTATTATTCATCTTAGTTTGGTGGTACGCCTCTAAACCGCGAACGACCGGACGTGTTTCTGCAGTATTTTTAATAGGCTATGCATTTTGTCGTTTAATCGCAGAATGTTTCCGGGAGCCTGATGTGCAATTAGGTTATTTAGCTTTTGATTGGTTAACGATGGGACAATTACTTTCTATTCCCATGTTAGTTTTAGGCATTTGGTTATGGTGGACTAGACGATGAGAACTTATCTGAATTTATTAGCACATATTTTAGAACAGGGCACCGAAAAAACAGATCGTACCGGTACGGGTACTCTTTCTGTTTTTGGTTACCAAATGCGTTTTAATTTGCGCGAAGGTTTCCCTTTAGTTACTACTAAGAAATTACACATGCGTAGTATTGTTCATGAATTATTGTGGTTTTTAAAAGGCGATACGAATGTGAATTACCTAAAAGAAAATGGGGTGAGCATTTGGGATGAATGGGCTGATGCGGAAGGCAATTTAGGCCCGGTCTATGGTAAGCAATGGCGTAGTTGGCCAAAACCTGATGGCACTTCAGTGGATCAACTGAGTGAGTTATTAAAACAAATTAAGAGTAACCCGGACTCTCGTCGCTTACTGGTCAGTGCTTGGAATGTGGGCGAGCTAGATCAAATGGCGTTAATGCCTTGCCATGCCCTTTTTCAATTTTATGTCGCAAATAATCAATTATCCTGTCAGCTGTACCAACGTTCAGCGGATGTTTTCTTAGGGGTGCCTTTTAATATTGCATCGTACTCACTTTTGACACACATGGTTGCTCAGCAAAGCGGTTTGGAAGTGGGCGAATTTATCTGGACGGGCGGCGATTGTCATTTGTACCTCAATCATTTAGAACAAGCGCGTACGCAATTAAGTAGAGAGCCTTTCCCCCCACCCCAATTGCATATTAATCGTAAACCCAATTCATTATTTGATTATCATTTTGAAGATTTTGAATTTCTGAATTATCAATTTCATCCGGCGATTAAGGCCCCGATTGCGGTGTAGGGAATTTTTTTAAATGTAGGTTGGGTCGTGACCCAACCTACAAAAACAAACCCCGAATACTCTCTGGCAAAGCAATTGATTTCTGCTTCACATAATCCACCCACACAATTTTACACATGCCCTGCGCCATCAGGACATCGTCTTGATACAAATCGTGATCCATGATCATGCTGGAATTGCCTAAACTATGAATACTGCTTTTTAGTACTACCGTTGCCGGATAAATCACCGGTTTTAGAAAAGTACAAGCCACATGAATAACCACCGGTCCCGTTTTTTCCGTCATACTAATATTGATGTCTCGCAACCATTCAATTCGTGCTTCCTGAAAATAGTCAAAATAACGCGCATTATTGACATGACCTAAGGCATCCATATCACCCCAGGCTATGTCAAAGGTTTTTTGATTGATCGAAATTTTAGCAGTTGTCATGATAAATCCATTGGGTCGACGTCCACATTCCAACGAACGCCATTACTTAGTTTATTTATTGTTAACCACTCTCTTAATTGCGTCAATGAGCTTTTGAGCGCCATGCGCGAGGAAGATTTCACTAATAGTTGCATACGATATTGATTGGCTTTGCGCGGCAACGGTGCTGGTGCGGGACCCATCACGGTGATTGAAGGCAATTGAATTTGATCTTTAGTGGCATGCAGAAATTTTAAAACCGTACTGGATTGCGTCGCTTGTGCACGGATCACTGCCATGTAATGAAAAGGAGGTAATTCGGCTTGCTGTCTGGTGGTTAATAAAGCTTCAGCAAATTGATCATAGCCGTGTTGGATGAGTAAATTGAGCAAAGGATGATTGGGTAAATGTGTTTGAATAAGGACCTGTCCCGGATGTTCCGCACGACCTGCGCGGCCGGCCACTTGAGTCAGCAATTGGCCTAAATGTTCTAATGCACGAAAATCCTGATTATAAAGACCCGCGTCCGCATCTAAAACAACCACTAAGGATAAGCGAGGAAAGTGATGGCCCTTTGCCAGCATTTGCGTGCCAACAATTAATTGCGCTTCGCCGCGATTAATTTTTTCTAAATGCTCAGCCAAGGCATTTTTTTTACTGGCTTCATCACGATCAATTCTTAAGATGGAGGTATGAGGAAACTCTGCACTTAAAAATTCATGGATACGCTGGGTGCCTGCACCCACAGGGATTAATTCTGTGCTACGACAACTTAAACATTCAGTTGGTTTTTTTTGATTCAAACCACAATGATGACAGATCATTTGTCCTAATTGCTTATGCAAAGTCAAATGACTATCGCAAGCGCGACAATCCGCCATCCAGCCGCATTGATGACAAAGCAAAACCGGAGCAAAACCTCGGCGATTAATAAAAACCAGGACTTGATTACCTTGTTGTAAATGTTCGGCAATGACTTTCAAAGTAGGTTCTGCTAAACCATTCTTTAAAACCTGTGCTCGTAAATCAATCAATTGATAATGCAAAGGAATCAAAGTTAAGGCTTTATGATTCAATTGTAAGCGCGTGTATTTGTGTTGTTTGCAGTTATGAATACTTTCCAAGCTAGGAGTCGCGGAGCCTAACACAATGGGAATATTTGCCAGATGCGCGCGCATTAAGGCTGTATCTCGAGCGGAATAACGCACACCTTCCATTTGTTTTAAAGAGGTATCGTGTTCTTCATCGATAATAATTAAACCTAAAGCGGGCATCGGAGTAAAAACCGAAGAACGGGTTCCAATTACCATTTTGACGCGATTTTCTTTGGCTAATTGCCAAGCAATTTGCCGTTCACTTTCATTTAAGTTGGAATGAATTACGGCAATCGGTTGGTTGAAACGTTCAGTAAACCGTTTTAATAACTGGGGTGTTAAACCAATTTCAGGGACCAGCACTAACACCTGTTTATCTTGTGCTAAAACTTGCGCGATCACTTGCAAATACACTTCAGTTTTACCGCTACCAGTGACCCCTTGTAATAAAAAACATTGATAATGATGTAAATTTTCCAAGATAGCGTGAACAGCAACTGCTTGCTCAGGATTTAAAGTTAGAGGAGGTGTTCGTGAAGTGAGGGGATTAATCGGTAATGCGATCTGTTGGCTAAGTCTTAAGACATTCGCTGAGACTAAGGCTAACAATTGATTGGAGTTAAATCCTAATTGCGTTAGTTCTTGTTTTGCAAAGGGCTGTGGGTTTTGGTTTAAAAACAATACTAATTCTCTTTGCTTTTTAGCACGTGCTGGCACCAGCGCGAAAGCTTCTTCTAAAGACACCGCCAATTCATAAAAATCAGTTAATGGTAATTCACAAGCTTCTCCCAAACGATATTTTTTGGGGAGCGCTAAAGGTAATACTTCGGATAAAGGCGATTGGTAATAATTACTAATCCATCGGCATAAAGTTAATAGTTCTTGGCTAAATACCGGTTCTGAATCGATAACGGAACGTATGCTTTTTAAAGCGATACCTGCTTTTTGCGGGGGTTCTTGGCTAACGACTACCCCTAATTTAATTTGTTGACGAAAAGGGACCCAAACTCGTGCACCAATAGCAAGTTGTAAGTCATCATCCATTTCGTAATCAAAAGCATCACGATGAGTATGGGGAATACAGACCTGATAAATGGTTTTCATTGCTATTTGTGCCATTCATGGCTGGCAGATTGGCCGGGTGCTGAAAATACTTTGACCACTAATTTCTCAATGCGGTGTTTTTTGAGCTCCTCTTCGTCCTTGGTGAGTTCATTTACAAACCATCTAGATAATTCTTCTACAGTAATGTTGGTCATGGGCATCAACCGCACGTCTTCACGTAAAAAAGGAATTTTTTTGTGGTTGAAGGTGAAGTACAAATAGTTTTCATCTTCTGAGTATTGCAAAAAGGGCGAGAACTCCGGCATCAAAAAGATTTGGTTGACTTCGCGACAGAGCAGGTGAATTCGCTCTTTATAATAACGATAGTCAAAGGTCATCCCGTTTTCTTCAACCCAGGTGGTTAAAGCCAAATAAACCGTGTACATATGGCCATGCAGTGGTTCTCTTTCAGTGGCGGAAAAAATGGTAGTATGCCCCGCAGAAAATTTCATGGATTCTTTTTGTAATTCAACCGTAGTCAGGTATCGTGCCATTTTATAAGCTCACTCGTTTATCATGTAATAGGAATCCCTGTAAATCGATGTCCAATGCTTTGGTTAAAGCAATCACTTTAAATAATTCGCCCATTTCACTCGGTTGGGTTAATTGTTTGATCGCTTGCTTTGCTTGCAATTGTTCACGCTCAGTGACTAACTCATTAACTAAGCTTAACAAACCGTTGCTCAGCAAAAAAGAGGCTTGGTTAGTATATCCTGCGATATGAAATCCTGCTTTATCTCCAGCTTCAGCTACATGGGTGAAATCGACATGAGCTGTAATATCTTGTTCGCCGGGATTTGCGAAGGGATTGGTGTGCGAATGATGTTGATAATGACACATGATGGTGCCTTGATTACGATCCGGGTGGTAGTATTCGTGTCGCGGAAAACCGTAATCAATAAGAATCATGGCCCCTTGTTCTAAAATATTAAAATTATTCTTTAACCAATCATCTAAAAATAAATTCGCTTCAGTCAAATAAGGAACTGACAAAGATAAATGCTGCTGGACATAATCTTTTAGACGTTCATTCAGGCTTGGTTTAAAGCGCTCAATGAGTTCGCCCTGTTCATCTAAGGCCACATAACTTTCCATCAAACCTTGGTGACTTTGTAAAAAACGATGTACAGGCATGGCATCTAAAACTTCATTCGCCAGAATCACTCCATTGATGAGGTGATTTGGCCAACCATCCAACCATTTTACTTTATCAGCCAAATGCGGGATTTCTTGGTGGATCCATTTTTTTTGGCGGTCGCGTAAATCCCCGCTGACTTCCAAAATCAAATAAGCTTCAGGCAGAGATTGATTTTTTTCTAATTGTTTTAAAATATCCACACAGAGTTTGCCAGTACCAGCGCCGTATTCAAAAATACAGGGATTGGTCACCACGCTTAAGATTTGTTGGCATTGATTGGCTAAACATTGACCAAATAGGGGGCTGAGCTCCGGGGCTGTAGTAAAATCACCCTGACTTCCCAATTTTTGTAAGCCCGAACTATAATAGCCTTCACCAGGCGCATAAAGTGCTAATTGCATGAAGTCCACGAAGGGTATTTCATGATAATGTTTAAGATGGGCGTGCAGCGTTTGGATTAAACTCATAATCGATTAACAATATTAAATGAGGAAACATACCTTGAATCAGGCAAACAAACAAGCCGCCAAAGTGGCTTTAGTCACCGGAGGCGCGCGTAGAATCGGTGCTGCCATCGTCAAACAATTGCATGGGGCAGGGTTTAAGGTAGTGATTCATTGCCATCAATCGCTAGATGAAGCCCATGCACTGGCAGTGGATTTAAATCACTTGCGAATGGATAGTGCTTTTGTTTTATCTAGAGAATTAAATCGTGAAGATGCAGCGGCAGAAATGATAGCTACTACTATTGATTGGGCTGGTCGTTTGGATTTGCTGGTCAATAATGCATCTATTTTTACTCGTAATGGCTTCGACAGTTTTGTGGAAAAAGAATGGGATGATTTATTCGATATTAATGTGAAAGTACCCTATTTATTAAGTCTCGCCGCTCGTCCCTGGTTGGCTAAAACTCAGGGTGCCATTATTAACCTTACAGACACTCATGCAGGTAAGCCCTTAAAAGGTTATGCTATTTATTGTCAAACTAAGGCCGCTTTAGAAATGCAAACCAAAGCTCTAGCACGGGAATTTGCTCCAGAAATTAGAGTGAATGGGGTGGCTCCAGGGGCTATTGTTTGGCCCGAGCATGCTAATGCCCTGAGTGCAACGCAACAACAACAGATTATTGAACGCACGCCATTGAAGCAGCATGGATCTCCGGAGTTTATCGCGCAGGCGGTGTTGGCCTTGGCAGAGAATGCTTTTATAACGGGACAAATTCTGAAAGTGGATGGGGGTCGTAGCGTGCTTTAAGAAATAAGTATTCTGGTGTAAGCTAATTGGGCTAGTGATGCAATTGATTTAATAGGGATATGATCATGTTAAAAATCGCTTTAGTGCTCTTCAGTGTTCTTTTGTCTGCAACAACTTTCGCAGATTCAATCGGTGCCCATGAAAAATTAGTACAACGATGCCGTTTTTTGGCAGAGGAATTAATCAAGTTAGAACATCCTCAACATAAAATGATTTGTAAATCTAAGCTTACTTCTGCTGCTTTTAAAATAGACCTATCCGCGGATAAATTGCATTATAAGCGGTATAAAGACTCCGTACATCATCTTTCCTTTGCTATGGAAGATTTAAGTTTCGCGATTAATATCGATTGTAATTTAAAACAAGATTTAAGAAAGCTTAAAGCGGAAGCTGATATATTAAAACAAGAAATTGAGTGGTTGCATAAAAGGGATAAATAGAATTTGGGACGCTAAATTGATTTTCTGAGCAGTAGATCGTGAACAATAAGACTCCACATTGGTTATAAAGACCAGCTAAGGTTTTCCTTAGTCCTTAAGGAAATTTTTAATAGAAATTTCATCTTTATCTTCTATATTAAAAGATACTTCTATTAATCCGAGAAACAAATGACTAACCCTCCGCAAACACAAACGAAACAACCTGGAATTGAAGAAAAAATGTACCCTGCACCGGTATACCTCAAAGAAAATTATCGAGGAAGTGATAAATTAAAAAACAAAATCGCTTTAATTACCGGAGGTGATAGCGGAATTGGACGCGCGGTAGCTTGTGCTTTTGCTATGGAAGGCGCAGATATTGTTGTGCATTATTTGAATGAAAAAGAAGATGCACACAAAACTAAAGAAGAAATTGAAAAAATCGGCCAGCGTTGTTTGTTAGTACACGGTAATTTGCAAGATTATTCAACCTGTGAAGCCATCGTGAATCAAATTATTCAAGAATGGGGTTCTATTGATGTTTTAGTCAATAATATTGCCGAACAACATCCTCAAGATGATTTTGAAGAAATTAGTATTGAACAATTGGAAACCACTTTTAAAACCAACTGTTTCTCTTATTTTTATATGATTAAATCCACACTACCTTATTTGAAAAAAGGCTGCACCATTGTCAATACGGCATCGATTACAGCTTACAAAGGTCAAGAGCTACTCATTGACTATTCCGCAACCAAAGGAGCAATAGTAGCGCTCACCCGTTCCTTGTCTCAAAATTTGGTGAAACATGGCATAAGGGTTAATGCAGTAGCACCAGGACCTATATGGACTCCACTGATTCCTGCAAGTTTTTCTGCAAAGCAGGTGGAAGAATTTGGCACAGATACCCCGATGAAAAGACCAGGTCAACCTGCTGAAGTTGCACCAGCCTATGTTTATCTCGCTTCCGATGATTCCTCTTATATGACAGGACAAGTATTACATCCTAATGGTGGAGTTATTGTTAATGGTTAATTCATAAATTCGGAGAATCATATGAAAGCAATTTGTTGGTATGGAAAAAAAGACATTCGTGTAGAAAATGTATCCGATCCAAAAATCATTAATCCTAAAGATATTATTATTCGCGTCACTGCAACTGCTATTTGTGGCTCCGACCTTCATATTTATAATGATCTGGTGCCTACTATGGAGAAAGGGGATATTTTAGGCCATGAATTCATGGGTGAAGTGGTCGAGGTGGGTTCACAAAATAAAAAATTAAAAATCGGAGATAAAGTAGTTGTACCCTTTACTATTTCTTGTGGGCAATGTGAATTTTGTCGTAAACAATTATTTTCTTTATGTGATCGTTCTAATCCCAATGCGCAAATGGCCAGAGGACTCCTTGGCAATCATACTGCAGGATTATTTGGATATTCACATATGATGGGAGGATTTTCAGGGGGGCAAGCAGAATATGTGCGCGTACCTTATGCGGATATAGGTCCTATTAAAATACCCGAGGGGATTCCGGATGACAAAGTCCTTTTTCTTAGTGATATTTTCCCTACTGGTTATATGGCTGCTGAAAATTGTAATATCAAAAAAGGTGACACTGTCGCAGTCTGGGGCTGTGGTCCTGTGGGACAATTTGCTATACAAAGCGCATGGATGCTTGGTGCAGGCAGGGTCATTGCTATTGATTGCATTAAAGAAAGATTGCAATTAGCTCGACAATTAGGCAAAGCAGAAATCATCAATTTTGCAGAAGAAGACGTATATGATGCTTTAATGGTCATGACTAAAGGTAAAGGACCTGATAGTTGTATAGACGCAGTAGGATGTGAAGCTCATGTAGGACCTACTTTTGATTCTATTATGGACCGCGTAAAGCAAGCTACTTGTTTAACTACGGATAGATTGCATGCTTTAAGAGAAACCATTAAATGTTGTAAAAAAGGAGGCACTGTTTCTATTCCTGGAGTCTATTTAGGAAATGTAGATAACATCCCCTTAGGAAGCGCTATCAACAAAGGACTTACTTTTAAAATGGGACAAACGCATGTACCACGCTATTTAAAATTACTCCTGAGCAAAATTGTCGATGGCGAAATTGATCCTTCGCAAATTATTACTCATCGCATCAAACTAAAAAATGCCCCTCAGGCTTATCATACCTTTGATGAAAAAGAACACAAATGTATCAAAGTGATCATGACCCCTTAAGGAGAAGAAAATGAATATTTATGATTATCTAAAAATGGACCATGATTTCGTTGCCAATTTATTTAAACAATTTAAAAATGCCCCTTCGGCCCTCCGTAAACAGCAAATCATGGAAATGATTGCACAAGAATTAATAGTGCATGCCAAATCAGAACAAGACTCTTTTTACAAAGCATTACTTCAACATCCCCAAAGCAAGGAAGATGCGCAACATGGAAAAAGGGAACATGAAGAAATTACCAATCAAATTAATACTATTATGAATTGGGAAAAACCAGATGCAAAATGGATAAAGCAAGTTGAAAAATTACAGGAGCTAGTCGATCACCATGTTCATGAAGAAGAACACAGCATTTTTAGACATGCCAAAAGAGTATTAAGTAAGGAAGAGGCTTATATTTTAAAAGAACAAATGCATTTTTTAAAACATAAATTATTAAAGCGATTAGGAAGTTAACAAATCAATATGTCCTTCTGGATGTATATTCCGAGGCGATATTGCGTGTCGTGTGTTAAAAAGGCTTCATAGTCATAAAATAAAAGACTAGTAGTAAACTAACAAAAGCAGGCCAACCAAAAGCAAACCACCACTTGAAATAGGTATAATATTGGGTTGGCAGTTCCTTGCCTTCTGCTGCACAGTATACCGTAATATCACGGATTTTAATTTGCAGATACACCACGATAAACCAGCACAACGCAGTTATTGTATATCCAACAATACTTCCCCATAACCATAAAGCAGTTAAAGGAAACCCCGCAATATATACCATCCATAAACCTGTGATGGGTTGGACTATTCCGGAGGTTCCAGTAAATATCCAATCCACAAAAACCACGTATTGATTAATGACTGCCATTGCTTTGATATTTTTGGTCCAATGTCCATATAACATGACACTAGCAGTGCCTAAACCCGTGCCAAATAAAATAGTGGAGCTGAGAATATGAATGTATTTTAACCATAGATAAAGCATGTTAGGACTCCATGGTATATAAAACAAGAATACTCATTAAGATGGGAATATTTTTTACTATCGGACCAAAGGGTTCCAACCATAAATAAGGAAGCTTTATACTAATCACCAACATATAAAATATAATCACGGCGGCTTGCAGGATATAATTTATTTTAGTTTGGTAATTAAATAATAAACCAATGCCAATTATAGCATTCAATAAAATGGCGGCATATAAACTAGGCCCTATAGCCACCAAGGGAATTCCTACTTGCTGTAAAAGAGAATAAGACTCTGCTTGGGTATAGGGTAGTAGCGAAGTGAGTGCGCTCATTAACCACATGAACACTAAACTGAAACGCAATAAAGGACGAAGTAATGATAATTTTGCATACCAACGATCGGCAGTTGATGCAGGGTGCTGTTGAAGCCCCGTGGAAAAATTCATGGGAGTCACCCGCGCAAGATCTTGAAATTTTTTCGCTTGTGCTGCATTAGTGGTATTTCCTAATTCAAGCATGTGAATTGCAGGTGTATTCACTGTTGAATAGGGTACATAATCCCCGAATTTGGCAGTTAATTTAATTAAGAATAAAGGAATGGAAATAAACCTTGTTTTTTTAAATCCTAACCATTGACGCATCGCTAAAAGCATATTTTTTAAAGTAACTCGCTCAGAACTCACTGCCGTGAGACTTTGTGCCCCTTCC